>JANQSQ010000063.1 GCA_028283985.1 Rhodothermales bacterium
GTTCCGTCAGGCACGGCGTCAATCAAGGCGCGAGAAGTGAAGTTTGGCGGTTCCAAATGAGCGACGAGCAACGAAGAGTGACGCCGTGACCGGCGGAACCCGAAGGGCAGGGCCTTCGCCGGAAGACGCCCGGTTGCCATGCAGGCACTTCCGCGGCATCTTGCCGTTATATACCGGTTTGTACAGAATCCGAATCGCAACCGCATAGCCCGCCCCAATGCCGGAAAAAATCTTCCGCATGTATAATTCGCTGACGCGAAGCACGGAGACCGTCGAGCCGGCCCAGGCCGGTCATCTGCGATTCTACGCGTGCGGCCCCACGGTCTATTCCTATGCGCATATCGGAAATTTTCGCTCGTTTCTTACCGCCGTTCTCGTGCTGCGAACCGCACAAGCCATCGGATGGAAAACAACCTATGTTACAAACATCACGGATGTAGGGCACCTGACCGAAGACGACATCGCGGATGCGGAAGGGGAAGACCGTATGACGAAAGCGCTGCGATCGAAGGAAGGCGAACGCTTTGCGAATATCTGGGATCTGGCGCGCTATTATACAAACACGCTACTGTCCGACTGGCAGGCGCTCAATCTCCGCGAACCCGACGCGCGCCCGCGAGCTACCGATCACGTCGCACAGCAAATCCGCGATGTAGCCCGGCTATTGGAAAAAGGGCATGCCTACGAAACGGCGCAGGGCGTCTATTTCTCGGTGACTTCTTTTCCGGAATACGGCAAATTGTCCGGCAATGTATTATCGAACCCGTTGGATGAGGGCGTCCGCGATGTGGTGCAGGACCCGGAAAAAAGAGACGCACGCGATTTTGCGCTATGGAAGAAGGATCCCGGGCATCTTATGGTATGGCACAGCCCATGGGGATGGGGATTTCCGGGATGGCATATCGAATGCTCCACCATGGCGCAGGCCTATCTCGGGCCGTCTTTCGATCTTCACACGGGAGGCGAGGACAACAAATTTCCCCATCACGAATGTGAAATCGCGCAGGCCGAATGCCTCACCGGCAAGCCGTTTGCCCGGTATTGGCTGCACACGCGCTTCCTGCAGGTGGAAGGCGAAAAAATGGCTAAAAGCGCGGGGAATTTTTTCACCGTCCGCGAGCTTGTCGGCTCCGAATCGAAAGGAGGGCATGGCATACACCCTCTTGCTCTTCGCCTGGCATTGATCTCGGGCCAATACCGGAAGCCCCTCAATTTCACCTTCGATCAACTCCAGGCGTGTGCAAAACATATCCAGCGGTTCGAAGAGGCCATGGACCTCGCAGAGCAAGGAATCGCTCGCAGCGCATCCGGCAAGAACCATCTGGCGGAGCCGCTTGAGGGGTTATACGACCGTGCACTCGACGCCATGCTGGACGATCTGAATACGCCGGAAGCCATCGCCGCCGCCATCGAGGGAGCAAAATTGATCCTCCGGTCGGGACAGGAACTCAGTGAAAGCCCGGCGCAATCCGCAAAAACCTGGCTGGATAACATCAACAGCCTGCTGGGTATTGTGCGTCAGGAGACCCTCCATGAAGCAATGCAAAGCCCCGAATCCAACGCCGCAGAGCACATGTTTTCCCGGCAGGTGGAAGAGTTGCTGCGTCAACGCGCGGAGGCCCGGGCACAGCGCGATTTCCAACGAGCCGATGCCATCCGGGACCAACTCGACGAGATGAATGTCGAAATTATGGATACTCCGGAAGGCACGCGGTGGCGCCGCAAAATAACCGGTCATGTTTCATAGCGCATCGCAATGCGCCGCTTTACACCCTGTTTCAATGCGTATCCGCCCGCGAAGATTACGAGCGAACTCCGGCATACGCCGGCTGGCCCGGGAGACGCATCTTGCGACAGATCACCTTATTGCGCCGTTGTTCGTAGTCGAAGGCAAGGGGATCCGCGGGGAAATCGCCTCCATGCCCGGGCAATACCGATTGAGTCTCGATGAGATGGCAAAGGAGGTGCGTGAACTGGCCGAGCTCGGCATTCCGGGCATTGCGCTATTTCCGAAGATCGAGGACGCACTGAAAGATGCGCAAGGAAGCGCATCGCTGGATCCGGAGGGCCTTATCCCGCGAGCTATTCGGGCAGCCAAAGAGGCAGCGGGGAATATGCTGGTCATCACGGATGTGGCTCTGGACCCGTACTCTTCGGACGGCCACGACGGAATAGTGCGAAAAGGACGCGTACAAAACGATGAAACCCTGGAACTGCTGGCCGGCATGGCCGTCGTGCAGGCCGATGCAGGGGCGGATATCGTCGCCCCGTCGGATATGATGGACGGGCGCGTGAAAACGATACGCAATACGCTGGATACCCGCGGGCATACAGAGGTCGCCATTCTTTCCTACACGGCCAAATATGCATCCGCCTTCTACGGCCCCTTCCGGGATGCTCTCGATTCTGCGCCAAGGACCGGCCAAGACATTCCAGCGGACAAAAAAACGTACCAGATGGACCCCGCCAATGGAGAGGAAGCGCTTCGCGAATTCGAACTGGACCTTGCAGAGGGAGCCGATATCGTGATGGTAAAACCTGCCCTCCCCTATCTGGACGTGATTTACCGGTTGCGACAATATTCGACCGTTCCCGTAGCCGCATACAATGTGAGCGGGGAATACGCCATGCTTGCCGCAGCGGCGCGAAACGGATGGGTTGACCGGCAGGAAGCCATGATGGAATCCCTGACGGCTATCCGGCGGGCCGGGGCCGACATTATCCTGACATATTTCGCAAAAGAAGCCGCAAAACACCTGCGCTGAGTCCATGACAGAAACCCGTGAAACCCTCCGCATCGTCCACCTTGACTACAGCCATCTCGGAGGGGGGCTAAGCCGCATGATGGACCGCTTCAGAGATGAAGGCACACTGACCGGCGAACCCGATGCGGACGCGTTCCTGCGCAATAATCCGGCGGGCGTACTGCTCGGTCTTCTCTACGATCAGCGAGTTCGGGCGGAATATGCTTTCACAGGACCGATCCGCCTGCACGATCGCCTTGGTCATCTGGATCTTCCGCAGATTGCGGATATGAAGCCCGAGAAACTGCAATCCCTGTTCGCAGAAACGCCGGCTGTACATCGCTTTACCAACAAGATGGCCGAATACACGCAACAGGTAGCCCGCTTTGTGACGGATACCTACGACGGGGATGCTTCGCGTATCTGGAGTGACGGAGCCGCATTCCCTGTGATCGAGAAGCGGGTGCGCGCGCTGCCGGGGTTTGGAGCACTCAAAGCCGCCAAGATGAAGTACGTACTGCACTACTTCGGCTACCGCGACTTTTCGGGATAAATGTTGCGGACGCTCGATGAGCCGCGCGGACATGGCGCCGGCAGCGTCACCGCTTCCAGAACGCCGGCGCCAGTATGATGAGCACGGTGAACAACTCGAGCCGGCCGGCCATCATCAGAAAAGAAAGCACCCACTTCCCAAATACAGGAATGTCCGCATAATTGCCGGTAGGGCCGAGCGAACCGAAAGCCGGGCCGATATTGCCGACGCTTGCAATGGCGGCGCTGAATGCACTGAGGAGATCAAGGCCCAGCACAAACATGATCATCGTACCCAACCCGATACCCCCCACATAGAGCACTATGAACGAAAGTACGTTGCTCAAAATGTCTTTGGGAACGACATCCCCGCCCAACCGCACATGAATGACTGCCGCAGGATGCAATAGTTGCCTGATCTCACGGAAGGAGTTTTTGAACATCAGCATGTGCCGGATAATCTTGACCCCGCCGGATGTCGAGCCGGCCATGCCGCCACAAAAAAACAGCAGGAATATGATACCTACGCCGAGCGGGGGCCATATCTGATAGTCCGCAATGGTGTACCCGGTGCTTGTCATGATGGCGACCGTCTGAAAGGCTGCTCGGCGTAACGCATCCGACAGCGCGCCATATCCGTGAAAGGCGCCCGCGTCGCGCCCGGCCCATGGCATGGCGCTCACCGCAGTGTCCCATATACCGATAGTTACAAGCAGCATTGCCGCAAGAGCAATGACGGCATACACTCGAAACTCGGCGTCCCTGAAAAGCAGATTGGGGCGCCCTTTCAGCATGTGGTAATGCAAAACGAAATTCACGCCTCCGATAAACATGAATACGGTAATGACCCACTCCACATAGGCGGAACCGTATTCCCCGACGGAACCGTCCTGCGTGGAAAACCCGCCGGTGGCCATCGTGGTGAAGGCATGATTGATGCTGTCGAAAAGCGACAGGGCCGGCAACAGAAGCAAAACCTGAATCACTGTAAAACCGACATAAATGAACCACAACCGCCGGGCCGTTTCGCGCACCCGGGGGGTGATTTTGTCAGCGGACGGCCCGGGGACTTCCGCTTTGAAAAGTTGCATGCCGCCGATGCCCAGAATCGGTAGAATCGCAAGGGTGAGTACGATAATGCCCATACCCCCCAACCATTGAGCAAGGCTGCGCCAGAACAAAAAGGCGTGGGGAATCTCCGATATCGCCGGATTTCCGCCTCCACCCAGGATTGTGGCGCCGGTCGTAGTAAACCCGCTCATCGTTTCAAAAAAGGCGTCGGCGTAGGAATCCAGTACACCGCCCAAAACAAACGGGACCGAGCCGACCAGCGACAGTACAAACCAGGAAAGGCCCACAACGGCAAACCCTTCTCGTATGCCGAGATGCCCGGAGAAATTCTTCAGGCCGCGCCACATCGCAAATCCGGTCAGGCAGGAGAACGCTGCCGTAACACCGAACGTCCACCACGCCGTCTCGCCATAGTATATCCCAACGGCCATGGGCAACAGCAAAGCCGCCCCCAGAAACATGAGCAACACGCCAAGAGTGGCGAAAACGGCCTTTATATGAAGAAGCATAGCGCGCTTCAGGAAAGGGATGTCATGGGGTTTCGCACATGCTTTCTCAACGGACGAAGCCTTGGCGAACCATGTAAAAGTAACCCAGGGCCATCAAGGAAATCGCTATTTTGCGGCAAACTTCCGCTCGATGTCGTCCATGCGAGAGGGTATGGCGAACACGATAGCCTGATCCCCGGCGGTTATGTGCGTACCTCCGGTGGCAATGAATACTTCGCCGTCATGTAACACGGCGCCAATGAGTGCGCCGGACGGCAGTTGCAATTCTCTGAGAGGCTTTTTGGATATCCACGACCGGGGTTTGGCCTCGATTTCGACGATCTGGGCATCCAGACCATGTATGGTGGCCACGCTCCGTACATGCGTTCCACGCAGATACCGGTGAATCTCTCGAGATACAGCCAGTTTTTTACTGACAGCTGCATCCAGGCCGATACTCTGACTGATCGGGATGTACGTATTCTTGGAAAGCAACGCTACGGTTTTCCTGACGCCGAGATGCTTCGCCATGAGACAGGTTACCAGATTCGATTCTTCGTCGTCCGTCACCGCTACAAAGGCATCCATTTCACCCAGCCCCTCCTGAACCAGTAAATCTATATCGGTGGCGGCGCCGTGGATGACGAGCACATTCTTCAAGATCTCCGCCAGTTTCGCCGCCCGCTCCTTGTTTGGCTCCACAAGTTTCACGGTCTTGTTCTTTTCGCATCCGAACTGGGAAGCGACCCCCACACCCACTGCGGTTCCGCCAAGAATCATGATGTGATTTGCCCGGGTCTCCGCCTTGCCCATCATAGCGGATATATATCCCATGTATTTCGGCAAGGCAAGCACAAAAACCTGATCGCCTTGCCGGAGCGTATCGCTGCCCCCCGGAATAATCGTACGAGCGCCCCGGCTAATGCCCATTACGCGAAACTGCACATGGCTATGGGCCGCCGCTATATCCTGAAGTTTTTTCCCCGCGACGGGGGCGTCAGGATCGATCCGGAGACCCATCAACTGCAACCGGCCATCGGCGAAATCGAGAATGTCGGTGGCGCTGGCGCGGCGCACCAGCCACACCACCTCATTGGCGGCGCTTTCCTCCGGGTGAATGACAAGATCAATCCCGAAATCGCTCGTCTTGAGCACAGACTGGGCGCGAGTGATTTCATCGGACCGGACACGGGCGATCGTCGTGGATACGCCGAGTCGGTCCGCCAGCATACAGGCAATGATATTCACTTCGTCCACGGGCGTTACGGCAATCAGCATATCCGCCCTGCTTATACCCGCCTCGTCAAGCACCTGCGAGGATGTACCATTGCCGACAATGGCCATCACATCGAGTTTTTCATGAACCTGCCGGATGGCGTCGGCATCCTGGTCGACGACCACGACGTCATGCTCCTCGCGTGACAGCATACGGGCCACATCGTAGCCCACTTCACCGGCTCCTACGACAATAATGCGCAATTCAAAACCGCAGATATGGGATCAGCGCGACAACGGATCTTCCCGGTTCTTCGAACGCAAGGCGTGCAGGAAAGGTTCAGGAAGCAGTGGCGCTGTCGTCGATCAAAGGAAAACGTACCCGAAAAATGGCCCCCTTGCCGACCTCTGTCGTAAATCCGATGGTTCCCCGCATCTCTTCAACACTCTTCTTTACGATAGCCAAGCCAAGTCCGGTACCGCTTGTTTTCGTCGAGAAATGCGGTTCAAAAATTTTCTGACCCACCGCCTCTTCAATGCCCGATCCATTATCGACCACATAGCTGCATCCCCATACCTGCCCAGCCACCTCTTCCCGCTCGGTGCGCACCTCGACCCTGCCCGTTTCCGGCGCCGGAATCGCCTGGAGGGCGTTTTTGATCAGGTTGATGTAGGTACGGCGTAATTCCGCCTGGTCGGCTTCGATAAAAAGCGGGGTCTCGGATAAAGCGGACCGGATACCGATCTCACTTTCTTCCTGCATCAGGGCAACGGCTTCCCGAATCACGTCATTCATATCTATACGCTGCATTTCGCGGGAAGGCATCCGGGCAAACGCATGAAACTCGCTCGCTATACGCGCCAACGAATCGATCTGCTCGATCAGCGTACCCGTAATGCGGTCGAAAACCTGACCGAACCTGCTCCGGGCATCCGGCTCGTTGACCCGGTCCGTGAAGGCCTGACGCAGGTGCTGCACAGACAGTTTCATGGGGGTAAGCGGATTCCTGATTTCGTGAGCCACCTGTCGCGCCATCTCCCGCCACGCAAGCTGCCGTTCCTGCCGGGCCAGTTTGATCCGGCTCTCGGCAAGCTGGTGCTGCATTTCATTGAATGTTTCGACAAGTTCCCCGATCTCATCGCGCGAATCAACGGGGAGCGTGTTGCCGAAACGCCCCACAGCAACCGCCTTCAGACCGGATCGAAGCCGGGCGATCGGCTTCGATATGGCGTTCGCAAGCAACAACCCCGTCAGCACGACAAGCAGCACGAGAAGCAACAACGAACCGAAAAGGTAAGCGACGGTATCCGCACGTTCCTCTTCAATGATTTCCTGCTCGGGAAGAATGGGAGTGGAAACGACATAACGCGGGCGGCCCTCCTCTCCGGCAAGCGCCTTGAATCCCGCCATATACGTAAAACTTCCTACGCGCTCGTCGGTGAACGTAACCCGGTCCGCATCGGTGTACAATGCCTTGTACGCCTCGATCGGCAACCGCCGGTCTACGAGCCGGTCACGAATCAATTGCGGGCGGCTGAGGCGAGAGATCGTATACCCTTCATATACATTCAAGTCAATGCCTACGCGGGCTGCCAGCGAATCGACAGGCATGCGGTCAAGTACGCTGGATGGACGTTCGCCGCGGCGCGCCTCTGCCGCAAGCACCTGTTCGACGCGATCGAGGTGCCGGTGGAGCCACCTCTGTACGGATTGCCTGCTTTCGACCGTGACCGCTTGCTCTCCCACCACGCCGACAAGACCTACCAGGATAATGCCAATTCCGATAAGCGCGTTCAGCACTTTGTCCCGGAAACGAATATGGGGAGCGGGCAATAGCCCCTTCCGGTGACGAACCCGGACGCCCGCCATGTAACACAACAAACCGATCACAAGACCGCCCATTGTCAGGCGCAACAGGTAATACAAATGATCGAAGAGTGTAATGCGAGGAGCGCGGACCGCAAACACCTGCATCGCATCCGGGAATGAACCCATTGCCGCCACAGGTTCTCCGCGCATATAGTAACTCCGCCAGGCGCCTCCTTCCAATCGCTCGTTTTTCCAAACAACCGGTTGACGTAACAACGTCTGCACAATGTCTTCCGGAAGTCGGTACCGTTCGAAATCCCGCCCGGTGCTCCGAACCAGAAAACCGTCGCGAAACTCCGCCGCGGAAAACGTATCGAACAGGGCGTCGTTCGAATCGGAAGGCAATAATACGCCGGATATAGGTGTGCCGCCTTCTGCAAAAGAAACGCGTGGCCCCTCCCCTTGAGCGAATGCCTCCGCAGCCGTAATCATGTGCGCATTTCGACTGGTATCCAGCCCCAGATAAAACATGGGATACAGCAGAAAGGTCACAAGAAAAACCAATGGAAAAACATTCCGAAGCGTGATCAGGTCCATCAGCTGAACCGGCCGCAACATGGCAAGACACACCAGCCCGAGAACAGCTGCAAGCATATAACCCAACACGGCAAGAGGAAGCACGGTCCCTATCGGAGTGAGCATATACACTGCAGCGACCGGTACGGCCACGGAGAATCCCGCAATGATCCCGAATGTCCAGGGAGATATTCGGGACGGCAACCGCTGAAGTGCTTCCGTAACGCCCATCCATGTCACACCCGCTGCAAGCAGAATCACACCGACCTGCATCAGCACAAGACTGCAAAAAACGACCAGCAGGTGCAAATCGGGAATAAGCCCACCCTTGGCAAAAAAGTCGAATGTGCTATGCAAGGCCACATGTCGTAATACGAGCGTCGGTAAAAACAGGAGACCTGCAAGGATACCTGTGCATGCCGCCACCACGCAGGCAAGGACCATCCACGAAATGCGACGTGGGCGGAACAGCCAGTCTCGCGCTTTCCGGAGTCCGCCGATCCATTCCAGGAAAGCCCCGGAAAAGGCGACCAGAAACAGAATGGTGATCAACAATTCGCCGGTGGCGCCAAGCACCCCTCCGAATAATCCGGATGAAAGATGCGCGGGGTCAAAAAGCGGAGCGAGAGGCGTCTTGTCTTGTTGCCACCGGGACGGAACGTTCATCTCCAACAGGATGAAGCGAATCGCCCACCAGTATACCGCACACATCGCGAAGCCCCCGACCACGGCCCACCACCGATTCCGGCTCGGTTTCGCCTGCAGCCCCCGAAGCTCCCCGCGATACAGACGCCACATTCCGCCCATCGTCCAGAAAAGAAACAGCGCGGTCCAAAGCGCCATGAGATGATTGGGCAGCACGGCAGCCAGGGCCGTCATTTGCCTGACGGAAGGAGCGCCTACGGTAACAAGGCCCAGCACCGTGCCATCGGCGCCCTGCAGCAAACGCGAAAAAGGCGCAGCTTCTTCAATGGACACATCGAATGTCAATTCCACAGGTAGTTTCGCCAACCTTCGCCACTTAGGTACGAGGCTCACATCCTTGATATATTCGTTGTGGACCGGCGGGGCATACCCTACGAGGCGCATTGCCCTGACAACACCCAGGACGCGAGTATCCCGTGCTATCGGGCGCCATGCAACAATTGCCTGACGAAATGCCCCGTCTTGCGCAATGCCCGTGTGCAACCCGGTAGGGAATTCCGCTAAAGCCGGAGCGGCGTCCATGGGCATACTGAATCCATTCCAGGCTATCAGTTTCATCCCCGGGGCGTACAGCTCAACCGACGTTCCGTAGGGTACCGCCATTGCGGAAAAGTAGCGCACGAGCGCTGCCGAATCGGGCTGCGCAAGGGTTCCCTGCACATCAAGAGCCTCCATGACTTCCGGGGCGGAGGCGATGCGTCCAGCGCGTTCGAAGAGATCACGCTGCATAACGCCGAAGTCACGGTCAATGCGATCCAGCGCTGCCGAGACCACCTCTCCCCGGTACGCCTGGGGAGCCTTCTCGATTCGGGCGCTGCGCACCTCCCGGAACATCCACGTGAGGGGTATCAGCAAAAGAAGCCCCCCTGCCACCACCATGAAACGCATGGAGCGCCCTCGAACCGGAAATTTTTTTTTCATGATGGGTTAGTCATGATTCGGACAAGCCGAAAAAACAGCAGGGCGGGATGTAGAACCTGGCAAAGTTCTTCGCAAGTGTGTATACTCTGCGCTCATTGAGCAGGAAATAACATGATAAGAAAGTCGCAAATTTCATGCCTGACACTACTCCTGTCGCTGCCGATCGCGGCGACAGCGCAGAATGTGACTATATCCGGTGTGGTAACGGACACGGATAATCAGGTGCTTATCGGTGCAAACGTATCCATCGCCGATTTGCTGCTTGGCGCCTCGACAGATATTGAAGGCCGCTACTCCTTTGAGGTGCCTTCCGGGTATGCAGGGCAGGCTTTCGATCTTAAGGCCCAATATATTGGTTACTCACCGCAGACACGGGCAGTCACTATCTCGCCCACGGCAATGACGGAGCACTTTGTGCTTGCCGAGGATTTTTTCAATCTGGATGAGGTTGTCGTAACAGGGGTGGCTGAAGCCACACCGCAAAAGAAGCTTGCCTTCACGGTAGATCAGGTCGATAGAGACCTGGTTGAACTTGCGCCGGCGCGGAGTCCTCTGCACGGCCTGCACGGGAAAGTGGCTGGAGCCAGCGTAATTGCTCAGAGCGGACAGCCGGGGGATGGCATTTCCGTGCGACTGCGCGGGTCTACCAGCATTTCGGGCAGTTCGCAGCCACTCTACATCGTCGATGGCGTCATTCTCGGAGCCGACCAGGTCGACATCGATGCACTGGACATTGAGAATATAGAGATCGTCAAGGGGGCTTCCGCATCGTCGCTCTACGGATCCCGCGCACAAAACGGAGTCCTTCAAATTTCGACCAAGCGGGGCGATCACATCCCTGTAAACCAGACACGCGTGACAATCCGCAATGAGATCGGCACGAACTTTATGCCAGGCAAATTTATTCCCAATAATTCGCACAATTATCGGATGAATGCTGCCGGAACCTCTTTTGTCGATGCAGACGGGAACGATATCCCTTATGGATCCGCGACCGTCATTGACGGAAGTACGGCGGTATCCTTTTTGGACAATCCGTATCCGGGCGAAACCTATAACGCTTTCGACGAATTTTTTAATCCGGGTAATACATGGACCAATTCCATCGCGGTAAGCCGCAACACGAGAACTACCAATTTTCTTTTTTCATTTGCGAACCTGACAGAAGAAGGTATCATCGTCGGCCAGAAAGGATATAATCGAAAAAGTGTCCGCCTTAATATGGATCATCACCTGAAACGTACATGGGCCATTTCACTCTCAAGTTTCTATTCGACCTCTACGCGCGATGCTCCAAATGATGTGGACATAAATCCGTTTTTCGGCATTATGTTTACAAGTCCCGCCGTGAGTCTTTTGGAGCGGGATGAAAACGGTGAACTCAAAGTACGCGCCGATCCCTTATCCATTGAAGACAACCCGCTCTACATTATCGAGAACGTCGATGAAGTCCAAAAACGCTCTCGTATATACGGCAACCTGCGGCAAAGCTGGAAGCCTATAGACTGGTTTGACCTTGAAGCCAATCTGAGTTTCGACCGCTCGGACCGCGACGGCCTGGAATTTTACGACAAGGGATATCAGCAGATCGGCGACAATAGCAAGGAAGAGGGCGAAATCGAGCGGAGCAATGCCCTGTCCTCGGCCCTGAATGCCAACGTGACGGCTTCCTTTCGCAAGCAATTCGATCGCCTGATCGCCCGCACACAGTTTCGCTGGGCAAAGGAGGATTTCACCAATGAGGCGGAATTCATCAGCGGCAGAGGGCTGGCAGCGGCAGGACTTTCGGACCTTTCCAATATCAACACCGATGATAAAACCATCAGCTCGAGCAGCACAACGATCCGTTCCGAGGGCTTTTATGGTCTGGCAGGCGCGGACTATGCCGATCGCTACATCATCGACGCATTAGTGCGTCGCGATGGCAGTTCGCTTTTCGGCGCGGAGGAGAGGTGGCAAACCTATTTCCGCCTCAGCGGCGCATATCGCCTATCGGAAGAAACCTGGTGGCCTGCCGGGGATGCGCTTCCTGAATTCAAGCTACGAGCTTCGTACGGCACGGCGGGAGCGCGTCCATGCTTTGAGTGCCAGTACGAAACATTCTTTCTCTTCAATGGCCAGTTGAGTAAATCGACCCTTGGCAATAAGCTGCTCAAACCTGAATTGCAGAAAGAAATCGAGTTGGGAATGGAATTTTCCGTTTGGGACAGGGCATTTGTCGAACTGGTATATGCGGATTCGAGGGTGGAAGATCAGTTGTTGCTCGTTCCATTGTCTGCCTCTGTCGGATATGAAGGACAATGGCAGAATGCCGGAACCCTCGAATCCAACACCATAGAGGCGTCTATCCGTGCATCGTTGTTCCGGAATGCTTCCGGGAGTCTGGACATAGGTGTTGTTTTTGATCGCACGCGTCAGGAAATCACCGAGTTTTCCCCTCCGGCGTTCCGGGGAGGTCCCAAGAATGCCTTCTATATTCGGGAGGGAGAAATTCTGGGAGCCATGTACGGCGACAAGTTCCTGACGGATCTGGACGAACTGCCCACAGGCATTGCAAGAAATCAATTCCAGGTGAACGATCACGGCTATGTGGTATGGATCGGCCCGGACAACACGTATATGGACGGCATTGCCAGGAACCTTTGGGGCACTTCCAGCGACCAAATGACGACCCCCTGTGGCGACAAGTCGTACGAATGGGGCATGCCGATTCTATTCGAGAATGAGGAATGCACGGCATTCTCCAGAATTGGTAATACCCTCCCCGACTATAATCTGGGAATAAACACCACATTACGCTGGCGCGGAATCACCGTCTATATGCTCTGGAATGCACAGATAGGCGGCGATATATACAACGCTACGGCTCAGTGGGCCTACAGGGACAACAGACATAAGGATCAGGATCAGACAGGTAAGTCCGATGCGCTCAAGAAGACGGCCAATTACATGCAAGCGCTCTACCACGCGAACGGAACAAACAACCACTTCGTCGAAGAAGGCGACTATGTGAAGCTGCGTGAATTCACCGTGGAATATTCCCTCGGTAGACAGCAGCTTTTACGGATGTTCGGCAACGCATTAGGGTTACATCGCGTGAGCTTTGGCGTCTCCGGCCGTAATCTGCTCACCTTTACAAACTATTCGGGGTTTGATCCTGAAACCGGTCGGACCAGCGAAAACGCCACAGTGGGCGGAGACGCATCGTTGTTCCGCGTGGACCAGTTCCGCTATCCGAACTACCGAAACATTACAGGCAGAGTCATCATTGAGTTTTAGGGTCTGTTAACAGACCCTAAACGACGGGAGATACAAAATGAACGTGTTGCGCAGAATGCGAACCGCAGTATGGATTCCCTTTCTCGTCGTCACATGGATCGGATGTGAGAACCTGGTGGTCGAGAACGACAACAGCCCTGACAAAAGTCAGGTGCTGGCCGATCCCAACGATGTGGTCAATCTCATCGGGAGTTCCTTTCTCGACTTCTGGCGCGCCAATGTATGGCAAAACGGGCAAATGCCCCTTACGGCAATCGCGGACGAATATTCCTATTCGTGGGCTAATTTCGCCGGGCGGCATCTCTCTTCGGAACCACGCGTTGCTTTCGACAACAGTCCGACATTCGCCTTTGCGGATGCCATGAAGGAGCCCTGGGACAATAACTATCTGGCCATTTCGAACACCTCGGATGCCTTGTCTATCATCGACCAGGATGAGTCGGCATTCGAAGAAACAGCCAAACTCAAGGCGTTCGCCAGGTTTATCCAGGGTTTATGCCATGGCTACATTGCGCTGCGCTACGATCAGGGTTTTACGGTGGATGAACATTCGGATCTGACCACGCTGGAGTTGAAACCATACCCGGAGATTATGGATTTCGCTCTTCAAAAACTGGAAGAGTCGGTCGCCATAGCGAACAGCAACTCCTTCACCATCCCCGCTGAAGACGACTGGGTATTTGGACTTACTGTCACCAATGAAGATCTGGCCCGGCTGGCCCATTCCTTTATGGCGCGGTTTATCGCCTCGGTCGGACGCAGACCTGCCGAGCGGGCAAGCGCCGACTGGGCATTGGTAATACGGCATGCCGAACAGGGCATTACGGAAGACTGGGCCCCTATAGGAAACGATTCAGGAGAACTCGAATGGGACCCGACCAAGGCATGGGGGCAGGAAGGGCGCTCATGGTCTCGTGCAGATTATCGTACGATCGGCCCTGCGGACAAATCGGGAGGTTTCCGGAACTGGCTTAACCAACCGGTTGAAGATCGCAACGTATTTGACATTTATACTTCGGACAGGCGCATCGTGGGGCCGGAAGACGGGATGGAAACCATCGTGGCGGGCGAGCAGCGCGACAGAGCGGGTGCTCATACAGCAGGAACCGTGCTCACCTACCCCCGGAACAGCGGAACCGACTTCGAATACTGGGGCGTTCCGGGTCCCTTTCCACCCTCTCGAGGCACCTACCACTATTCGTCCCACACACATAAGAGATACCGTGCATATCTGGACAACGGCAACAATGGCCCCATGGTCCAATTCAAAGTAACGGAACTGGATATGCTTATTGCCGAAGGGCTGCTGCGAACCGGAGGAAGTACTGACAGAGTGGCTGAACTCATCAATAAAACGCGTGTGGAGCGGGGCCAACTGAATCCTGCTTCAGGCTTGGACGCAGTCGGCAGCCCTGACGACGATCAGAGCCCTATGGATGACGCCGGTTTATGGGCAAAACTCAAACACGAAAAAAATATAGAGTGCTATCTGGCCGCAAGCGGCAGGGCGTACTTCGACAAGCGTGGTTGGGGTGACTTGGCGCCAGGAAGTCCCCTTCATTTCGCCGTACCGGGTGGTGAACTTGAAGTGCTCCGGATACCCATCTATACCTTCGGAGGAATAGGTGGCGACGATGCGGCTTCCAAGGCGGGCCGCGGCGCCTACCGCACAAGCAACATCTACATTGAGCGTCCCAAGTGACAGGAAGCGGATTAAAAAAGTCAAGTTGTTTCGCGAAAGAGGCTGACGTACCCGCGCCTTTCGCTCCTTGACATAGCCGGCCCGTGTGATAAGGTCTTCCTCTTAATTACGCGCGATGGTAAGACTTTTGGCCCCGGGCTCGATGGTTTCCACAGTCTCTGTACCGTCCGCCCAGCGCACCCATACATCCTGGACCTTTCCGGCGCCATATCCCATCACCAGCGTCGTGGAAGACTGACCCCAGTATCCCGACCCTGCCGACACTACCCGGGCCGGCCCCCAGTCCCTCCCGCCATAGCGAAGCCGCACAAGCGCGCCTATAGCGGGCCCGCCTGACTCGCTGAGACGAATTCGCAAGCCTGGTTGCGCCCGCTTGTTCCGAAAAAGGTTCGTCCTTGCCCCGTTTTGCGTCACCACCATGTCAAGCCGCCCGTCCTTGTCGTAATCGCTCGCAGCAACGGCCCGGTGCTCCCCGTATACCTTTATCCCGGACATTTCTCCCCCGGCGCTCGTGAAACCACCGTGGCCATCGCCCATCAGCCAAAGCCCCCGGCCCGCATCGAGGCGAGGCGTACCGGACGGCAGGGCAAACATGTTCTGGCCGATAAAAAGGTCCTCGTTCCCGTCGGAATTCAGGTCGCCGACCACCATGCCGAATCCTGCGGTCCGTTGCGCCTCAACCGGAAGCGGATGCGCCTCAAAACCGGATTCCCTGTTGAGAAAAACCGTAGACGCAAGCCATGTCACGCTCTTGTATGCGCCTCGGGCCAACCGGGGACCGATCACTTCGTCAAGGGTTGAAACCGCATACTGACTAAAGCTGCCCACTCGCCGGCGCACCAGGGGCAATCCGGCCGAAAGAGCAACCAGCTTGCGTGTGGGAACGTACCCACCCAAAACCTGCTCATATCTGGCCTCCACCATATCCATCCGGCTGTCCAGATCGAAATCTCCGTAGTACAGCCGCAACTCGTTCCCGTCACGTTCCGGCCGGCCATACGGGGAATTCCATCCCCAGTTCGTCGCGGCAATGTCCAGGCGCCCATCCCCATCGAAGTCCCCCAACGCAACGCCTTGCCACCATCCCTTGTAGTTCTCCAATCCATAGAAGGCCGTGACCTCTCCGAACGTGCCTGCGCCCAGCCCCCGAAACACCCGTATCGGACCCCATTCCGTAGCCAGTATCACATCCTGGGCGCCATCTCCGTCGAGATCGCCGATAGCTATTCCGCTCACAAGCCCGAGGCGGTCGAATACCTGTGATCTTTCATCGTACGCAAAGCGATCTTCTTCATTCCAGTACACCACCGACGAAGCTGCTTCAGGATAGCGTCCGGGAATATGCCGACCCCCGGCAAGGATATCCGTATCTCCATCTCCATCAAGGTCTCCAAGGGCAAGAGGGCCCACACTTGCAGGGCCGAACGGAAGGCGCTGAATCCGTTCAAAGGAACCTTCCGGCCGAACACGATAGATATCGACGGTAGAGGAGGCATACGGCCGCTCCTCATAGCCTGATATGCCAACCGCTACGAGTGTCTCGTCCCCGGCGCGTTCCAGTACAACAAGCCCGGTTTGATCCCCTGGAGCTTTTTCGCCGACGGGCCGCGGAGCTTCCAGGCGCCCCGTCCCGGCGTTACGCAGTAACATCATGCGCCCTCCACGGCCGCTCCCTGTGAGCAGGTCGTCATCTCCATCCCCGTCCACATCAGCCCATGCCGGTGCGGGTCCCTGTTGGCTCAGCTTCCATGGCAGAAGAGGCTGCTCCCGGAAACCGTCAAAGAAAAGCTCGTGATGCGCATGCGCAGTCAGGACTTTCTCAAAGTATG
>JANQSQ010000510.1 GCA_028283985.1 Rhodothermales bacterium
CAGACGCAGGAATCGTCCCCGGGACTGTGCCCGCTGTCAACGCACCCGGTCGCGTAGTCCCAACCGTATGCATAGGGCGAGGTCCCTCCGCTCGCCTGCGCCGCCCAGGTATTCTCCGCGCCCGAGGCGATCGACACCGGGCCGGTGATCTCTACCGCCAGGGGAGGCCCGAGGGGCTGCGCAATGACCGTCACATCGTCGTATTGACTGATCAGGGCGCTAACCAGGGGCTCCTGCACAAGCGCGAGCAGCCGGGCTTTGCCCACCGCCACACCGGTAATCGTCATGGCGCTGCCCGAAACGCTTACGCCCGCCAGCTCCGGATGGAACGAAAAGCCAAGATAGCGCAAGCGCGGCCTGTCCTCCGGATCGGGATCCGTGAAATACTCCGACAGATCGACAACGACAGAAGCTCCCACCGCTACCGTTATATCGGGAATTGCCTTTGCGGATATCGGGCGGCTGTTCGTGATCTTTGCGTCGAAGACCTGCGTGGCGTCCTCGCCACTCGGATCCGTCGCCGTCACGGTAATCGTCGCCGTACCCCTCGAAACCGCCGTAAGCGTCAGCGTGCTGTCCGTAATGCTTGCCCCCGCCTTGCCCGTGTTCGACGACAAGACCGAATACGTCAGATCGTCCCCGTCGGGATCGCTGAAATAAGGCGATACGAAAAAACTGATCGGGGAAGTAACCTGCGTAAACGTCGTGTCCGAAATCGCGCCCTCCGGCGCGGGGCCACGGTTTTGCCCGGAAGGGCAAGTCCTCCCTACGCTTACGCAGAAAGACTGCGTTGCAGTGCCCGTCCCGTCGCTTGCCGTAACCGTCACAACCGTGGTATCAGTATCGGTCCTGCTATCGCGTTTGGCGACGATCTTCAGAATGCTCCCGCACATTTCTGCGCTCGCCAAGGTCGCGTCCGACGACGAGGCCGTGTAGGTCAGCGCATCCCCGTCGGGGTCCGTGAAATAACCCGCTACGCCGAATCTGACGACTGGGGTTCCTGTCATCGTCAACGCCCGGTCGCGCATCGTTCCGACCGTTGTCGGAGGGCCAACCGACAAGGGCGACAAGGATTCGCCCGGACGCCCGGAAATCGCCGTATCGCACTTTTCCGCATGGGCCGAAACGCCGTGGAAATGCATTGCGCCCAGCGAAAACGCCAATACCAGTACATACCGCGCTGTCGTCGCAGACATGCCCATGCCTCTAAAAGAAGGAAATTACATACATAAGCTGCCGGGCCTCCGTTGGCTTCCTCGACTCCGCCCCGTCATGGGTTGGCCCGGCCTTGACACTATTAACCTTATGCAAATAGTTGTACTTATTCTGTGATTATTTGGCGTTAATTTATGATTTTTTCGTGACTATCTGTCTATTTATTATCATTTCTAATCTTTAATACAGAATCACGCTCCACAAAACATACGCGCCATGTCGGACAAAGAACCACTGCGAAGTCCTTCGGAGGCTTTGGATATAATTCCCGAAAATATATTGTTAATCGCGCCGGCCCCCGGGAAAATCCGCCGAATCGACCCGATTTTCAAGAGATATGCCCCACCTGTTTCGCAAGGCCGGCTCACCTGCTTTATCTTTAGCCGATTTGCTGTCGTTTTACATGCACAACCGCCGGCAAGGCCGCTACGGGACCCCAGCACCACAAAAACGATGACCAGCGACGCTACGATCGAAACGAAGGACCCGCGTGTACTGGTCATCATTCCGGCCTTCAATGAAGCCCGCGCCATCGGCCGCGTCATAAGGGACATTCCCGGCGACCAGGTCGAAGAGATCATTGTCGTGAACAATGCATCCACGGACGAAACGGAACGCCATGCGCGGGCGGCGGGCGCCACCGTCCTGCGCGAGGACCGCAAGGGATATGGCTGGGCCTGTCTCCGGGGAATCGAATATGCCCGCAGCCGGCAACCGGACATTATCGTATTTCTGGATGGAGACCACAGCGACTACCCCGGCGAAATGCCGCGCCTGCTGGCTCCGATCCTGCGTGACGAGGCCGACTTCGTCATCGGCTCCCGCATGACGGGCGATCGGGAACCGGGGGCCATGCTGCCCCAGGCGCTGATCGGTAACTACGTGGCCTGCTCCCTGATCAGGTGGATCTGGGGCGTCCGGTTCACCGATCTCGGGCCGTTCCGCGCCATCCGGTTCGAGGCGCTGGAAAAACTCGCCATGCAGGACAAGACGTTCGGATGGACGGTCGAAATGCAGATCAAGGCCGTGCGGGCCGGGCTGCGCTGCCGGGAAACGCCCGTATCGTACCGGCGCCGGGTCGGCGTATCCAAGGTAACCGGCTCCGTCTCGGGGACGATCAAGGCTTCGGTGAAAATACTCTGGACCATCGGGAAATTCGCCTTTCAAGGAAGCTCTGATTAAATCCGCATGGGCGAGGACCTTGGGACGCGCCTTCTCTCAAAACATAAACGTGCGGTTGGCCGCGAGTTTGCAGGATATCCCGGGCCCTA
>JANQSQ010000524.1 GCA_028283985.1 Rhodothermales bacterium
CGCGTATGGTTGGCCGAACGGCTACGGGCGGGGGGCGTGCCGGTCTCGCCTCGCCGGTGGGCGGGCAGCGATTGGGCGTTCTGTTCCACCCACGACGTGGATTACGGAAGGAAATGGCGCCCCGGCATTCTGTATCGCGAAGGAATAGCCTATTTCGTGCAGAACCACCGAGGGGGATCTTTCCGGGAACGGTGCGGGCGTTTGGGGCGCGTAGGCCGTCAGATGCTCAAGGGAGATCCGTTCCGGCGTTCGATCCGGGAAATTCCTCGCGAGGTTGTTTCGCGCGGCGGAACCGCTACGTTCTTCGTAAAAGCGGGCGCCGGTCACCCGCGTGACACAAGGTATCGTCTCGGTTCGCCTTTCCTGAGAAACTGGATGGCCCGGATCTCGCAAGAAGATTTCGAGATCGGCCTGCATCCTGCGTACCGTGCCATCGACGAGCCGGATCGTTTCGGACTCGAGAAGAAACAACTGGCAAAGGTGTTGGAACAAGTGGGCACACCCCCTCCCATATCGGTTCGGCAACATTATCTCCGGTTCGATCCGGCGACCACGCCCCGGCTGCAGGCAGCGCACGGTTTCCACATAGACAGCACGGTGGGGTTTGCCGAACACGAAGGATTCCGGCGCGGTACGTGTCTGCCGTTTCAATTATACGATCTCGAGGAAGACCGTCCGCTGGATGTGTGGGAAATGCCGCTCACCGCAATGGATTCCACGCTGTTCGGGCATCGCGGGCTTGATCCTGAAGAGGCCATCCGGACGACATCCGGCCTGATGGCGACATGCCGCCGGTACGGGGGCGCGTTCGTGGGGTTATGGCATCCGGTATTGGGGGACGAAATCGACTTTCCGGGATGGGAAAGGCACTTTCTCGCAGCGCTGGACGAAGCGAAGCGGGAAGGCGCCTGTATCATGGGACTGGCGCAGGCGCTGGGGTCTTGGGAATAGTAGCTACAGAACTGCCTGGGACGGAACAACATTCTGGAATATTCGCTTAATATCCCGGCTTCGAGACATGGATTAACACAGAGAATCGGCGATGGAAAAGGTTTTTATTTATTGGGACAATTCGAACATCTTTATCGGCGCGCGAACCGAGGCGGAGGAACGAGAGGGATTCGCCGCACGGCATCGCGTCCGCATAAATTTCAAGGGCATGATGCGGTTGGCGCATGCCGACCGCCCGGTAGAAAAGGCCATTGCTGCCGGTTCCGTTCCTCCGGAACTGCATGCGTTGTGGAATCGACTGAGCGCAGAAGGCGTGAAGATTGAGTTGTTCGACCGGGGCGCGATCGAACGCGGCGAGCAGCAAACGCCTGATCGGGTTTTGCAGTTGCAGATGCTGCGCGATTTCGCCGATTACAACGGCGACCCCGGCATTGTTGTCCTTCTTACCGGCGACGGTCAAGGCTTCTATGACGGCGCAGGATTTCATGCGGACCTTGAGCGAATGCATCGACGCGGATGGCGGGTGGAGGTCCTTTCCTGGGCTCAATCGTGCAACCGTCGAATGCGCCAGTGGGTGGAGGAACATGGCATATTCGTACCTCTCGACGACTACTACGAGGCCGTTACGTTCCTGCAGCCGTCCAGCGCCGATTATCCCGGTGCAGATGCTCGTTACGAAGCCGAACTGGATTTGTCGCGGCGCCCCATGGCTACATAGAACCAGGAACGAAACCCGGATTTGGTACGATCCGGTTTCGCCAAGACGAATTCGTACAAAGTTGGCCGGAAATCGTCCGCTTGGCGCAGAAGGAGGCACAAGCCGTAACAAGGCGGATTTTTTGGAGACAAGAGGTTCGGCATGAGTGTGGCGCACGGGCCATGGTGCAATTCAGTTACTTGGCCAACCCAATGTAGTCAGTGCGGTCAGCGGGTCTTCTTCTTTCGATGCGATTGTGGATCACGAGTCTTTTTTGACAAATTGGGTACTCCCTGGCCTATTCACGACTGTGAGACATCCTGGGCGCGAGACCTTCGTCGTTGGCAAGACGATTTTGGCTGGATCAACGTCGAAATTTCTCCAGGAATCACGGTCAGGCGCGCACCGGAAGGATCGATAGACCATGCCATTGTACCAAGAGCCAAACGACGTGAAAGCCGACCGGGCCCTATAGTCGCAATCAAACCCGAAGGGTCCGAGAAAATCACCATAGTTGGGATCCTTAGAGAAAAGCAAATAGAAGTCGATGTCACTTCCACGTTGAAGCTGCCCGAAACTTCAATGACGGCAGGCTTTCTCGGGCAATTATCCCAAGGGAAATGGGGTAGGGTTACCATACATGCCCATTCCTCCAATGAAGACGTACTGCACAGTTACACGGCCTGGGCGCCAAGTGCTATCTTGTCGCATGCCAAAAACTCAAAGGGAGTAACCGTAGAAGCCAAAATATTCTCTAAGTCTATCCCGGGAGTTGGTAATTTCTGGGTGTGCAGTCACTACAATGTGCTTGGATGAAGCGGATAGAAAAATATGAAAATTCCGCCG
>JANQSQ010000111.1 GCA_028283985.1 Rhodothermales bacterium
GCCCGCCTCGACGCCTCTGAACTTTGCGGATTTAATCAGAGGTTCCTAAAGAAAGAACCCGAACCTGAAATTCAGGTCCGGGCTCCGTGTGTTTCGGAAAAAGATGCGGGAAGGTCAGTCGCCGTATCCCGCACACTCGGTAACCGCTTCCACCTGATCCATCTGGTTCGTTTGCACATACGAGGTGTATAGCGCCTGGCAAATGCCTGTCGGGTCGGCGCCATCGGCTTCCACAAGGCCTTTCGCTGTTTCGAGGTGCGGAATCGCCCCATCAAACAGATCGTGGCGCTCCTGCGCCAGCGCATCCATTTCGCTCTCGCGCGCGGAAATCTCATCCTCCGCAAGATTGTCCCGTTCCTCCCTCAGCGCATCGTCCATCCCGCTGATCTGCTCAGATATCTTGACCGCCTTGTTGATATAGGCTGCTCCGAGGTTGTAATACGCGTTCGCATAGTCGGGGCTGGCCTCTACGGCACGACCGAGGTAGTGAATCGCATCGTCGAACCGTTCCGCTTCAAGCAACAGAGAGCCGTAATTGTACAAAAGCACCTCATTATGGGGATCCTGGTCCACAGCCGCCTCATACTCCGCCATCGCCTGATCAGCCTGACCTGTCTGTACATACAGATTCAGGAGTTGGGATTGAATATCGGTATTCTCGGGGTATAACTCCGCCGCCTGGCTAAACACTGCCATGGCCTTTTCCATATTGCCCTGGCGATTGTAAATATCCCCGAGGAAAAGGAAGGTGTTGCTCTGCGTATCGCCCTTGTCGATAGCCATTTCGAGCGGAGCAACGGCATCCTCCTCCATCCCGACGTTCAGGAAGGCGAACGCCCGGTTGACATAGGGGCCGGACGAATCAGGCATGATCTCGGAGGCAAGTCCGAAATAATCTGCCGCCGTTTTGAATTCTTCGCGGTCCTCCGAGGCCCGGTTGAACGCCTGGATACCTCTGCGGAATACGTCGGCATACGCCATGGCCTGGGAACGCGAGATGGTATTGTCAAGGCCGGGGTCGGCTGCCAGCGCCGCATCGTACGCGTCAAGCATTTCATGGATCAGACCTATGTACTCTCCATGATCAGGGGTCTCCTCGGACTGCGCCATGAGAACCTGACCTTTCAATTCATGAGCAGCCGCATTATCGGGGTTACGCGCAAGGGCTTCGGCAATGTTCTCAAGCGCCCGCACGTAGTCCTTATTGCGCAGATCCAGCTTGGCGCCCTCCACGTTCGGGTCGCTGGAGCATCCGGGGGCCATCCACAGAAAAGCACCCATGATGCAGGCAAGAAGGGCAGCTGTTTTTGTTCTTTGCATGGGATCGTACCGTCGATTCGCAGCACTGGTTTGGGCGGGATACAACGTAGAGTGTAGAATGTACGATCTTTATTGGCCTCATACAACTACTTTAGGATGCGGAAACCGGGCAGGGGGATAACGGATCAAACCCCGATGGCTACGGTTTGACCTGCCGCACCGTATGATTTCGGTGGCGGATCGACCTTGCGATCAGCTATATCGGTATCCGGAAACTGAAGATCGTCCTAGGGCCTGTTAGCATTATGCAGCAATGCTCTGTCCCGTCAGGCACGGCGTCAATCAAGGCGCGAGGAGTGAAGTTTGGTGGTTCCAAATGAGCGACGAGCAACAAAGAGTGACGCCGTGACCGGCGGAACCCG
>JANQSQ010000539.1 GCA_028283985.1 Rhodothermales bacterium
CCTGCGCGTTCCTGCGTGTTTCTCCATGTCTTTGCCCTGACCCGTCAGCCCGTCGGTCGCCCCCGTTTGATTCATCCACCGGTCCAAACCTGTCCGCCCACCGGCTCCACTCGTCCATCATCCACCGGCCGCCATGCCCTCGTTCGCCAGAAAAGCCAGGTTTCTTCCGGCGCTGTGCGTCTTGTGTGCGGTGTGCGCCCTGACTCCCCCGGATGCGCAGAGTCAGGGGAATCCCGCCGCCGAGCCGGTGTTCCTCGGCGTGGATCTGTCCTACATCAACGAGATGGAAGATTGCGGCGGAGTCTACCGCGAAAACGGGCGGAGGGTGGACCCCTTTGCCCTTTTCGCCGAGCGGGGCGCCAATCTCGCGCGCGTTCGTTTGTGGCACACGCCTCCGAGTCGGTACAGCGCGTTTCCCGACGTGCAGCGCGCGATTCGCCGCGCCAAGGCCGCCGGCATGCAGGTACTGCTGGATTTTCATTATTCCGACCACTGGGCCGATCCCGGCAAACAAGTGCCCCCTGCCGCCTGGGACAGGTTGACCATGGACGGGATGCGGGATTCGGTCTATGCCTATACCCGCCGCGTGCTGGACCGCCTCGCGGAAGAAGACCTGCTCCCGGAGATGGTGCAGATCGGCAACGAAATCAACCCCGGTTTTCTGTTGCCCTACGGCAGCCGCAGCCGCTGGGCGCAGTTGCGCAGACTGCTGGAGGCCGGCATCCGGGCGGGGCGCGACGTAGCCGGGGACCGCGAAACCCGCATCGACGTCATGCTGCATGTGGCGCAGCCCGAACACGCCATGAGCTGGTTCGCCGAGGCCGCCCGGGCGGGTCTGGAAGATTACGACGTGATGGGCATTTCCTACTACAGCCAATGGTCCTCCGTCCCGCTGGCAGGGTTGTCGGCTCGCATCGAGGCGCTTGTTTCTTCCTTTGCGCCCCGCGATCTGCTGGTGGTCGAGACGGGTTATCCCTGGACGCTGGCCGGCGCGGACGGCGCAAAAAACATTCTGGGCCGGGATGCCCTGGAAGCCGGCTATCCCCCTACGCCTGCAGGGCAGAAAGCGTACCTTACAGATATGACGCAGGCGGTATTCGACGGCGGCGGCGGCGGCGTGGTATACTGGGAGCCGGGTTGGGTCAGCACGTTCTGCTCCACGCCCTGGGGGAGGGGTTCGCACTGGGAGAACGCAACTTTTTTCGATTTCAGAGACGGCAACGAAGTGCTGCCGGGCATCGACTTCATAAATCATGCCTACGATTTTCCCGAAGGGCGTATCGGCCCGGTCCCGCCCGGTCCTACATCTGCGGAGCGCGAAGAGCTGCCCGTTTCCGTCGAGCTTTCAGGGAATTATCCGAACCCCTTCAACCCGGAAACGACAATCGAATATGCGTTGCCGAAGGCGATGGCGGTGCGGCTTGCCGTGTACGACCTGCTGGGCAGGGAGGTAGATCTTCTGGTGGACGGCGTCCGGCAGGCTGCAACCTACCGGGTGCGGTTCGATGCTTCCGGACTGCCAGGCGGCATGTACCTGTACCGCCTCGAAATTTCCGGTCAGGTATTGACACGGCGCATGATTTTGCTTAAATAGCAGGACACACGCACATTTTACAGATGTGATTCGAGCGCGGATGGTGTAACAGGTTGCCGGCAGGCGGCCCCCACGCCATTCGCGTTTCGAATTTCCGGGCGTTCCTGCATGCTTCTGCACCTGATTCATCAGCCCACCGCCGCAATGTCTCCCCTCGCCGGAAAAATCCGATTTCTTCCGGCGCTGTGTGTCTTGCTTGCGGTGTGTACACCGATGCCCCCGGATGCGCAGGGGCAGGGGGTTCCTGCCGACGATCCGGTGTTTCTGGGCGCCGATCTTTCCTACATCAACGAAATGGAAGACTGCGGCGTGGTCTATTGGGAGCCTGCCTGGATTACCACATCCTGCTCCACGCCCTGGGGCAAGGAGTCCCATTGGGAGAACGCAACTTTTTTCGATTTCAACGCAGGCAACGAAGTATTGCCGGGCATTGACTTCCTGAATCATACCTACGATCTTTCTGAAGGGCGTAGCAGCTTGCTCCCGGAACGTGCTCGGTAATCCTGATATACGTTGTTCCCTCTCTCGAGCGGGCTGCCGGTTCCGCCTGTGCGGCGTGGCGCTTTCCCTGTTATGGGTAGGTTTCTTGTCGTATATTGTTGTTGCGAGGGCTTTTTCCCAACCTTCGGGCCAGGGCAATCCCCCAGCCCTGATCCGGAGCCAAACCCTTCCCGTCACCTTCCG
This sequence comes from Rhodothermales bacterium, assembly GCA_028283985.1. Taxonomy (GTDB): domain Bacteria; phylum Bacteroidota; class Rhodothermia; order Rhodothermales; family VXPQ01; genus VXPQ01. Next base: position 2,279 of record JANQSQ010000539.1, read on the forward strand.
CTACATCCCCGAACAGGTTGTTGCGGAGCGCGCCTTTCTCCCCGGCGTATTCAACGGATGGGGGACTCCATACCAGACGAACACGCCGTCCTGCATCCGGGAAGACCACGCCTCGGCCATGTCGTTCGTGCGGTTCGAGCGGTACTGGCTGTACGCCATTCCCCTTGAAATAGGCAGCACCTACGAATACAAGGTGCAGGTGCACCTCAATATCGCGGGCACGGACTGCTCCTGGCTCACCGATCCGCTGAATCCCCGGTCCAACCCTGCGGACAACAACAATTCGGTGCTCACCGTTACGGACCCCATGATCTTCCAGCCCGCCCAGGAGATCGAAAACGGGGCCTTCTCCGCCGGATTGTTCTCCACGCAGCCGTTCGTTTCCATCGTCTACCATATCAACGGGGTCGAGTATACCGACGGCCTGGACCAATACGACGCGGATACGGGCGTTTTCCGGGTCAAAAACGCCCGCCGCATTCCTCCCGGCGCACAGTTCCGCATAGTGGCCACCGACCAGGCGGGCCGCCGCGTCGAAGCCGAGATAGGCCGTGTCCTCGCCCCGGTCGAGTGGGTGGGTCCCGCCTTTTCCACGGTCAAGGAGGAAGTTTCCCTACGCGCCCACGTAACGGGCCTCGACGGCGCCGTAGACCCGAACATCACGCAGGCCACGCTTCTGCGCAACGGCGAGGAAATGGGCACGGTAGCCGTAACC
>JANQSQ010000086.1 GCA_028283985.1 Rhodothermales bacterium
AAAGCGATGAGCCCCGAACGTGCCCAGGAAGAAGCACAACAAAACCGTAGGCGCAAAGCCCTTGTCACTGATATCGAAGTAATTCATATGTACTATGTGGGTTTTTGTCCAGGATAACAGACAACTTTGCCAATAGACCGAAATCGAAGGCGCCATGAATGAAGCGCCCCGGATAAAAGTGATGTATGCCGGTCAGGCCGGAAGGATCCTTCCGACCGCGCACATGGTTTAGGGCCTTGCTGCGACGCCCGCATCCAACAATCCCCTACCCATGATCACTCGTCGTCTTACCACAGAACATATTCTCGCCGGCCTGCAAGCCAAGGTTGCGCAGCGTATTCCCGTAATGATCGCCAGTGCAGGCAGCGGCCTGGTCGCTAAACTGCTGGAATCCGCCGGCGTCGATTGTATCAATACGTTTTCCGGAGCGAGATTGCGCGCCAACGGCATGGGCACCATGTCGATGATGTGGCCTATCCTCGATTCGAACAAACAAACGCTGGACTACACCCGGGAAGACATCATGCCTGCGCTGCAGGGAAATGCGTTCGTTTGCGCCTGCCTGAATGCGAACGATCCCCTCAAGGACATGCGGATGGTGTTAAACGACTGCAAGGCCATGGGCGTGCAGTCGGTTTCGAATATCGGCCCCTCCATCAGCTATGTGGACCACGACAGCGAGATATACCGGGTAATGACCAGCGCCGGCATCACCTATCGGAATGAAATCGAGATGCTGAAACTGGCCAGAGAAAAAATGAACATGGTGACCATCGGCCTGGCGTTCACCATGGAAGATGCGCTGGCCATGTGCGAGCAGGCCAAACCGCATATTTTTTGCTATCATGCGGGCACGACGAAAGGGGGGCTTAAGGGATATGACAGCGGATTAACCATCAAGGAGACCGCCGAACAAACCGAAGAAGCCTATCAGGCTGTGCGCAAGGTCCATCCCGAGGTCATCCTCGTTGCGCACGGCGCAGCCATGGAAAATCCGGTCGATGCACAATACATGCTGGACCACACGTCCGGCCATGGTTTCTGGACCGGCTCCTCCACGGAACGCCTCCCCATAGACCGCGCCGTATCGGCGGCGGCCCGGGAATTCGCCGCCCTGCGCTTCACCAACCCTGCCGGGTAACATCCCCCCCTGGCGCCAGCAAGCCACACGATCATGCCGAAAACCATTGCCGTACTGGCCACGATGGATACGAAGGGCACGGAAGCGGACTTCGTACGCCAGGAAATAGAAGCCCTCGGAGAAGAAGCCCTTCTGGTCAATATCGGCGTGGTCGGACCC
>JANQSQ010000606.1 GCA_028283985.1 Rhodothermales bacterium
CTTAAGCAATGATTGGGTCCTGGAGCGCACAACCAGACCATCCAACGCCGAACCGCAAAATCGTCGCAATCGAGAACAGGGACCTTGGGGTGCGCATTCGAACAAAACATAGGGCCCGGGATATCCTGCAAACCCGCGGCCAACCGCACGTTTATGTTTTGAGAGAAGGCGCGTCCCAAGGTCCTACTCCATCGGCTTGATCATGAGGTTCCGGAACCAGACCCCGGTCTCCCCATGCTTGCCCTGGATGCCGATATGGCCCTCGGTGACCAATTCTGCCAGCGGGTTGCTCAGCCAGGGCGGAATGGAAGTGCCGTCCGGATTGGTTTCCGCGGAGTGGTATTCGCTCATGTCGATTTCGCTCACTGTCATGCCGTTGAGCGCCGTCCACAGGGAATCGCCCCTTGCAGTCACCGTGTAGCGGTTCCATTCTCCGGCAGGCTTGATCCGCTGCTCCGACGGGGGCACGTGCCCGTAGAAGGCGCCGGATTCCTGGTGGTGCCGGGCCGAATCTTTCATGGCGTAATCGTCGGCGATCTGCACCTCGATGGAATAGGGGATCCAGGCGCTGGTGTCCGTCTCGGTGGCGTGCAGGATGATTCCGCTGTTCGCGCCCGGATCGAACATGACTTCGAGATCCAGCACGAAGTCGTTGTAGGTGGCCTGCGTAAAGAGGCCCTGATCCACGCTGCTTGTGAGCACGCCTTCTTCCCATGCCCAAACGCCCGCAGGGTCTATTGCATTGGAGAGGTCCTCGTTGAAGAGCGGCATCCATCCGGGTTCGGAAGTGTCCGGATGCGGATCGGCCATTTCCGTCGTTTCGGATTCAGCCATGGCGTCGTGATCCGCGTCTCCCGTATCGGAGGCGCATCCCGCTGCAAAGAAGGCGAGGGCAGCGAGCAGTGAAAGAGTACGTGTGGGCATGATAACGTGATGTCGTGTGATGGTAGGATACATACTGTGGGTCCGGTTTGCCGAAATTACCCCGCGTCGACGGCGGGAAGTTCCCAGCCCTTGCGCGGCGTGCGGCGCAGATGCCGGTTGGCTTCCGGCAGGTTCGTGATGCGGAGGTTTTCCGCATCCCAGTGAATCTTTTTGTTGCCTGCAAGGAGCGAAACGACGCCGAGCAACACGGTCTCGGTGAGGGGGGCGGCAAAAGCGAAGGGCGACGAGGCGTT
>JANQSQ010000088.1 GCA_028283985.1 Rhodothermales bacterium
GCATCATGTGGTCGCCTCCGAACCCGAAGGAAAGCTCACCCAGGCGGCCTACATTGTGGTCAGCGAAAGCGACATCGGGGCGCTCTACGAGCATGTGAAGGCGAAGGGCGCTCGTATTGTGATGGAACTGGAAGAGCAGCCCTATGGCGGGAGTCTCTTCGCCGTCCGTGATCCGGAAGGGCAACTCTGGAGCATCGGGTCGTACGATCCGTGGGCGGAGGAGTAGGGCGGCTGTTGGCCGTTTTTGAGGGACTCGAGTGCATCATTCTGAGAGAAGCAAGGTTTTCCCATGACCGTCTCGACGCCGGAACGCAATGAACTGGAGGCTCTTCTGCCGATTGCCAATATCCCTGTCGAGATTCGTAATAAAGTCGAAGGGGCGAGCAAGGGCCAGATCGTCAGCGCATCCTACCCGTACAGGACCAAGCTCGGCCGTGCCGAGTACGAGCGCCGGAAGGCGGAACTGCAGGTCGAATTGCTGAAGATGCAGCGATGGGTTAAGGAGACGGGCCAGCGGGTCGTGCTGCTTTTCGAGGGGCGCGACGCGGCCGGCAAAGGCGGGACGATCAAACGATTCATGGAGCATCTTAATCCGCGGAGCGCCCTGGTGGTGGCGTTGCCGGTTCCTTCCGAAAGGGAGCGCGGGCAGTGGTATTTCCAGCGCTATGTGGAGTGTCTTCCGACCAGCGGGGAGATCGTTTTCTTTGACCGGTCCTGGTACAACCGGGCAGTGGTCGAGCCGGTGATGGGTTTTTGCACACCGGCCGAACACCTCCGTTTCCTGAGGGATGTCGCGACTTTCGAAGAATTGCTGGTCAATGACGGATTCCACCTGTTCAAGTTCTGGTTCTCGGTAAGCCGTGAGGAGCAGCTCAGGCGGTTCGTGTCGCGCGCCCGGAACCCGCTCAAGCAGTGGAAGATCAGTGACGTGGATCTCCGGTCGCTCTCGTTGTGGGACGAGTACACGGAGGCGAAGAAAACGATGTTCGCGGCCACCGACACGAAAACGTCGCCCTGGGTGGTGATCAAGTCGGACGACAAGAAGCGGGCGCGTCTCAACTGTATGCGCTACGTGCTGGAGCACCTTCCCTACAGAGAAGACGCCTCGCGGCCCGTGAGAAAACCGGACAAGAAGCTGATCGGGCCGGCGAAGAAGCTGTACGCACCGGGCGAGGTGTGGTAGGAGGAGGGGACCGGTGGGCACACGGCTGCTTGACAGGCGTATTACGGCGGCGTATCCTGCACGTAATGTTTGTTTCACCATTTCCGGTGCAGTAGTGGGAATCCGGAAAAGTCATGCTGGAACGGATTAAAATCACAAATTTTCGACGTTTCCGCGAACTGGAAGTGCCGCGTACAACCCGTATCAATGTTATTACGGGTAGTAACAATGCGGGCAAAACCAGTTTGCTCGAGGCTATTTTTTTACTATCCAGCGGCGGGAATCCTATCGGGGTCAATATAGGGCGCGATCTGCGAGGCCTTGCCGAGGATACGCAGAAGCCCGCGGCCGTTCGGGAAATCCTGTGGAAGCCGATGTTTTCGGCATTGGATACCGGCACTCCCATTGAAATCGCGGCTCATCATACCGATTCCGGCTCGATATCGGTGAAGATTGCTTTGGAGGAGGCTGCCAAGACATGGCGCAAAGAAGATGCGTTTGCAGATCCTTATTTGGTCTGTACTTTTTTTCGGGACAACGGGCAAATCGCGACGAGTGTTTACCGTCTAACCGATGTTGGCATAGAGTTTATGTCCGGGCAAGCAGAAATTCCTTTTACCGCAAAGATTCTATTGCCCTATCTGGATACTACCGGTAGCGAAGCAGCTGGTCTCTTGGGGGCATTGCGACAACGGAAACAGGGCGATCTGGTGCTTGAAGCACTTCGGGTGATCGAGCCGCGCCTTCGGAGCATTGAAGACAACTCAGTAAGCGGTGCTCCCATGATATGGGGGGACATCGGCCTATCGGAACTTGTACCTCTGCCCGTTATGGGAGGGGGTATAGTGCGCATTGCGAGTCTTGCATTGGCCATGGCTACGGTCGCAGGGGGAGTCTTGCTTGTGGATGAAATCGAAAACGGCGTACACCATTCTGTTCTTTCTAATGTCTGGCGTGTGATTGACGATACTTCGAGGAAATTGGGCATACAGGTATTTGCAACAACGCATAGTTACGAGTGCTTGCAAGCGGCCGCTTCCGCTATTGAAGACGATGACCTTTCGATACATCGACTGGAGGTCAACGAGGACGAGAGCCGGTGCGTAACGCTGGATCGGTCTCAAATCGACGGTATCATCGAATACGGTATGGAGGTGCGCTGAGCCGTGGAGGATAAGCCCGTAGAGATCAATTCGCCCATCCAGCTTCTTGTCGAAGGCAACGATGGGCGAAATTTTTTTGAAGCGTTCCGTAGACATCTTGCAATCTCGGAGTGCGATATGCAGATTCATAACTATGGCGGCATTCGTGAGTTGTCGGGATTTCTTTCTGCTTTCTTGAGGGCATCCGGATTTCGCGATGTTGTGCGTATCGGGATCGTTCGCGATGCCGAACCATCTGCTGATCGCGCGTTCCAGAGCGTTCAGTCGGCATTGGGCAATGTCGATCTTCCGGTTCCAGCGAGAATCGGCATCCTTTCTGCCGAAGGGAATCCTTATACGAGCGTATTGATATTGCCTGGACAAGGCTCTGGTATGCTGGAAACGGTTCTGAACCAATCTTTTGCAGGCACACCCGTTGATGTCTGCATCGATGGATTTTTTGAATGTATCGAATCGACTAACGGAGGGGAGATACATCGTCCGGACAAGGCGCGTGCAAACGCCTATCTCTCATCAACTCCAGAGCCACAGGTATCTGTCGGTGTTGCAGCCAAGAAAGGCTATTGGAATCTGGATCATGAGACCTTTCGCCCGATACGAGATTTCATGCAGGGGCTTTGCACTGTATGATTTGTATGGCGCTGTCGCTCGACAACGATTATCAAGTGTACAATCGAATACAAGCCAACCCTATGCGACGCAGGCCTGAACCCGACGAGTACGGCGATTTCTATCGGCCGTACATAGCGGCAGCCCCGGATGGTCCGATCGTAGCTACCCTCGATGCGCAGCGGAATGACTTGACCCGTGTGACGGCGAACGTGTCCCCTGACCGCGAGCAGTACCGTTATGCACCGGGCAAGTGGTCGGTGCGCGAGATGGTGGGGCACCTGATCGACAGCGAGCGGATGTTCGCGATGCGAGCTATGGCTTTTGCCCGGGGCGACAAAGCGCACTATCCGGGATTCGACGAGAACGAATACGCTGCTGCGTCGGGCGCGGACGAGAGACTCCTTGCGGAACTGGTCGAGGAGTGGGATGCGGCGCGGCACGCCACCGTGTTATTGTTCAAGGGGCTGCCGGATGACGCATGGGATCGCCGCGGGCACGCCAGCGGCTTTGAATTCTCCGTTCGAAGCATGGCCTGGATCACCGCAGGCCACACGCAGCATCATCTTGGGGTGCTGCGGGAGCGGTATTTTTGAGGCGCGATGTCAAAATTCAGTTGTAAAGAAATTCTTTATAACTGCCGCTGACGGTAAGAATATGTATGCCGAAGGCGAACTACGCAGGAATGCAACCTGCAAGGAATATTTGCAGGTTCTTTTGGAAGGAAACGGTAAGGCACGACGCAGACAGGGTTACTGCAATCCCGACTATAATCCCCCTTTTTTATGCGTTCGGAAGATTAACCACCAGATCCCGTCCAAACTCCAGGTCAAGAAGAGAACAGGCTTTTCTGATCCATTGCATTTTCTGCGTGTTGCTGCAATGAGTGGCGATCCACCACCCACCAGGCAGAGGAAGCGCATGCCTCAGATCTGGTCTTCCTGGGTTAAGTTCTTCCCGGGTTTTGGCCACGTACTTTTTGTTGCGCCCACGGTATCTTTCTGAGTACCGCCTGCAGAAATATGGATCCATTTCGGCAAACATACTGAATAGAGCGCCGAGTAGTTCGTTGCCAGAGTTGAACATCCGAGTCTGTCCCCTGAATGTGAATGAGGCCTGCCTTGAGCTATGCCGTTTGCCGGGGATAGCGATTGGCGGCGCCGGATTCGGTTTCCAGTGGGTCGAT
>JANQSQ010000113.1 GCA_028283985.1 Rhodothermales bacterium
GCCGTACAAGGGGCTACCGATTACGAGTACAAGATATTCGAAGGCGGCCCTACAAACAAGGTGTGGCCTGCGCTTATCGACTGGACTTCGGCGGGCAACGTATTGGAAACGGATGTTTCGCTGCAAAGCACCGCAGAAGAGTTTACCATATGGGTTCGCGCCAAAAGCGGCGGACAAAAGTCCTCTCATGCGCAGCTCGCCGTGTACGACGCGCCTGACATATCGTCGCTTTCCATCATAGCTCTCAATAGCGAAACGGAAACCCCTGTATCCGTACAATTACATCAAAACTACCCGAATCCGTTCAATCCAGAGACGACGATCCGCTACGCGCTTCCTGCCGCCTCCGAGGTTCGCCTTGCCGTGTACGATCTTCTTGGGCGCGAGGTATCCGTGCTATTCGAAGGATTGCAAATGCAGGGCGCGCATACGGTTCGTTTCGATGCAACCGGTTTACCGAGCGGATCGTATGTTTACCGCTTCGAGGTTGCGGACAAGGTCGTTAGCCGCGTAATGACGTTATCCCGGTAGGGGAGATGGAGATAGGGAGCATAGCGTAGTCAGGCGGCTTATGTCTGACAGATCACTGTTCATTGCTCGCATGAATGCGAGGTTGTCCCCATGAAACAGGGTACGATTTTCCCAATTCGGCTGACCCATTACCCTTCAATCTCTTTGGCATTGCCTTTGAAGTCCTGCATAAACTTCCAGTCCTTTTTGATCGTGCCGTAATACGGTTTCACGCAATCAGGTCAACGTACCGGAGGCACTTGCCCTCCATGCCGTGAAACGCCCCGATAGTCTTTCTGCGCCAATCCGCGGCGATCCGATCCGAACAGGATATCCTACCAGTCTTTTGGGGCTGCAAGCCCTGAAAAGGGTTCCCTCCGGTTTCGGGATATACCGGTTCACGGAGCAATCTTCCGATCCGTAAGTTGCACCTGTACGCATGTTGTTCGACGAGCCGGGCGTGCGTATTATTGCAGGGCATGTATCCTTGAGGGCCAACGCCGTGACTTCCTATCGTCTTTTCCCCGTATCGCACACGCTTCGTCGAATTGCTCTTCTCGCGCTGATCCCCATCGTTTGGGGCTGCGGCTCCTCTTCTTCCGAAGGGTCGGGGGAGGACGGTGCGACATCGTCTCTCGAAATTGCCGTCGTGCCCAAGGGCACCACCCATGAGTTCTGGAAGGCCATCCATGCCGGCGCAGAGAAAGCGGCTGCCGAATTCGACGTGGACGTGATCTGGCAGGGACCGCAGAAGGAAGACGATCGCCAACTGCAAATTCAGGTGGTCCAGAACCTGATCAGCCGGGGGGTGGATGCCATTGTGCTGGCGCCTCTCGATTCCCGCAGCATGGCCCGTCCGGTAGAGGCCGCCGTCGCCCGGGGCATTCCGGTGGTCGTCATTGATTCCGGACTGGAATCGGAAGCCCAATCCAGTTTTATTGCTTCGAACAACTACGAAGGGGGCAGGATAGGCGGGCAGTATCTTGCCGAAGCGATCAGCGGGGAAGGCAAAGTGGTGCTGCTGCGTTATCAGGAAGGATCCGCAAGCACTACGAACCGGGAGCGCGGCTTCCTCGACGCGCTGAACGAATATGCCCCGGGCGCCGAGTTGCTTATCGATAACATGTATGCGGGCGCCACAATGGCCAGGGCCCTCCAGGTCTCTCAGAATATTCTCAACCGGTTCCCGGAAATCGACGCCATCTTTACTCCCAACGAATCCGCCACGCAAGGCATGCTGCGCGCACTGGAAACGTCGGGGCGCGCAGGCGAGGTGATGCTGGTAGGGTTCGATGTCAACCCGATCCTGCTGGACGCCATGCGGGACGGGAAGTTGCACGGACTGGTAGTGCAGGACCCTGTAGGCATGGGGTACGAAGGCGTCAAGGCTGCAGTGTCCATTGTACAGGGGGAAACCATCCCGGAGCGGATGGATACGCGCACCATTCTTGTGACCCCGTACAACATAGACGACGCCGACATTCAGGAGTTGCTGTATCCCGATTTTGAACGCTGGCTCGGCAACTAACCGCCTTGCGGCCTGTTCCATGTCATCTCCCGTGCTTTGCCTTGAGGGCATCCGAAAATCGTTCGGTCCTGTGCACGCGCTTCGGGGCGTGGACCTGAACGTACGGGCGGGCGAGGTGCATGCGCTGGTAGGCGAGAACGGCGCCGGGAAAAGCACGCTCATGAAGATACTGAGCGGCGCATACCAGCCCGATGCGGGGAACATGACCTTGTACGGCGAGCCGTATGCGCCGGCCAATCCGCTGGACGGACGCGATGCCGGCATCAGCATGATTTACCAGGAGCTCGTGCTGGCGCCGCATCTGACTGTGGAGGAGAATGTGACCCTCGGCGCCGAGCATGCGCGCCGCGGGTGGATTCGCCCCCGCACCCGTGAAGTAGAACAGGTCCTGCGAGATCTTGGACAGCAGGGGATTGCGCCCGATGTCCGGGTAAGCGATCTGAGCATAGGCAAGAAGCAACTGGTCGAAATTGCCCGGGCGCTGCTCTTCGACGCCCGTATCGTGGTCATGGACGAGCCCACAAGTTCCCTGGCTGCCGATGACACGCAAGCGCTGTTCGAGGCCATTGGCCGGATGAAAGAGCAGGGACTCGCTGTCATTTACATCAGCCATTTCCTCGAAGAAGTGCAGGAGGTGTGCGATTGCTACACCGTGCTGCGCGACGGAGAAATGATTTCCACCGGACGGGTCGCCGACACGTCCATCCCCCGCATTATAGAAGATATGGTGGGGCGGTCGGTAGATGAACTTTTTCCCTCCAGCCACCACGAGATCGGCGATCCGCTGCTGGATGTTTCCGATTTGCAGGGGAGGCGGGGACTTCCCGACGGTGTCCGCTTTGCGCTGCATCGCGGGGAAATCATGGGTATTTCCGGGTTGGTGGGCGCAGGGCGTTCCGAAATGGTGCGGACGCTTTTCGGGCTGGAGCCGGCCAGGGACGGCGCACTGTCCATCAGGGGCCATGATGCGCTGCGCGCCGCCTGGATGACTCCGCGGGCTGCGCTCGATCAGGGATTGGACCTTTTGAGCGAGAACCGGAAGGAAGAAGGGCTGGCGCTCAATTTGTCGCTGGTTTTCAATCTGACCTTATCCGACCTGCGCCGTTACAGCCGGGCCGGATTTCTGCAACTGGCCAGGGAACGCCAGGACGGAGCGCACTGGATCGATGTGCTGCGCATCCGAACCGGCTCCGTCGAACAGCGGGCCGACGAACTTTCGGGCGGAAACCAGCAGAAAGTGTGTCTGGCGCGCCTTCTGCAGCAGGACAACGATATTCTCTTTCTGGACGAACCTACCCGGGGTATCGATATCGGCAGCAAGGCCGAGATATACAAGCTCGTCCACCGTCTTGCCGAGCAGGGCAAGGCCATCGTGATGATCAGTTCCTACCTGCCTGAATTATTGGGGGTGTGCGACACGCTGGGGGTCATGCACAAGGGGCGGCTCTCGACCGTACGCCCTGTCCACGAATGGACGGAACACCGTATTATGCAATTCGCCACATCCGGACACGACGCATGACGAAGAAGCGGGATTACAAGGCCATGTTGTCGGAGCTCGGTCCCTTTCTCGGGCTGATCTTCGTGTTTGTGTTGTTCACCATCCTGACGCCGTCCGCCTTCACGTCGTTCTATAATATCAAGACGATCCTGACGCAGAGCGTTATCATCGGGATTGCGGCGTACGGCACCACGTTCATTATCGTTTCGGAGGGCATCGATCTGAGCGTTGGTTCGCAGATTGCTCTGACGACGGTCATCGTGGCTACGGTGCTTAACCTGCCCGCGAGCGATCCGGGGCTTTTCTACCCGTTGCTGGCGCTTGCCGCCGGCGTGCTGGCCTGCACGGGAGTGGGCGCCTTCAACGGGTTCATCATCACGAAATTCCGCATCGTACCCTTCATCGTCACGCTGGGATCGATGCAGATCGTGCGCGGCGTGGCCAAGTGGATCGGCAAGGAGCAGACCGTCCCCACGCCGGCCAACTGGCTGACGAACCTCATGCTGATCGACCCCTCGCCGTCGTGGCTCATCTTCGGGCCGGGAGTCTGGCTTACGCTTGTGCTGCTTGTCGTTTCGGCGCTGCTGTTGAAGTATACCGTCCTGGGGCGGTACACCTTCGCCATCGGGTCCAACGAACAGACGGCCCGCCTCTGCGGCATCAAGGTGGATCGCATGAAGATCGTGATCTACGCGCTGGGCGGCCTGTTGACCGGCATTGCCGGCGTCATGCAGTACAGCTACCTCACGGTCGGGGACCCGACGACCGCCGTGGGGCTGGAACTGGACATTATTGCCGCCGTGGTCATCGGGGGCGGTTCCCTGAGCGGCGGCGAAGGGAGCGTGGTGGGGTCCATTGTCGGGGCGCTTATCATGGCCGTCCTGCGCAACGGGAGCAACATGCTGGGCCTGCCGAATTACGTGCAGGAGATCATTATCGGCTCGATCATCGTCGGCGCCGTGCTGATCGACCAGCAGAAGCACCGGTTGCGGGCTGCGGGGTAGGTCTCCGGTGGGCGTGCGAAGTTGGCATGCATTTCGTGCGCACAGTCGCACGTGTCACTGAAGAAGTAAAAACACTCGTATGCCTCGTGGAAAAAAATTTCCCGCACTTATTGACAACAAATTTGTTGGGAATCATTTTTTCGTAGAAACATGGATAAACTGAAGAAAGCAGGGGGAAGTTGAGTTAGAGGCGCTCATGGAGCGTGTCAGGGAAGGCCGGCACACGCTTCTTACCGCGCAGCGAAGGATGGGCAAGACGAGTCTGATTCGCGAAGCGTTGCGACGTCTGAAATGCACAGGCGAGTTCGAGCCGCTGTTTGCCGACCTTGAGGACGCTCGAGATCCGATGGATGCTATCGCGGAAATTGCAACCCAGACAAGTTCGGCTCAGGGGCTATGGCCTCGGGTCAAGAGCGGATTTGCCAACTTCCTGCAACAGGGTCCGATCGAAGAGCTGGGGATTTCTGAACTCCGGGTCAAGCTGAGAGCTGGAATCGACAGAGGGAACTGGAAGCAGAGAGGAGACGCCATCTTTGCTGCCATAGATAAACATGAAAAACCTGTGGTGCTGGCCCTGGACGAATTGCCGATTCTGATCAATCGGCTACTCAAAGGGCCGGACTATCGTATTACGCCGGAAAGAAAGCAGGCGGCCGACGAGTTCATGAGCTGGCTCCGAAGAGTGGGGCAAGCCCATCGGAATGTCCGTATGATCGTATTCGGCAGTATTGGTCTCGAACCGACCTTGAGGCTCGCCGGGCTCAGTGCCCAAGCGAATATCTTTTCCCCTTTTGAGTTGCATCCATGGGACAAGGTGACGGCCAGTCAATGTCTCGAGGCGTTGGCCAATAACTACGGGATCGAACTTCCCCATTGGGCTCGTGAAGCAATGTGTCGCAGGCTGCGGTGCTGTATTCCACAACACATCCAGCAGTTTTTCGATTACCTTCATGAGGATATGCGCCGGACAGGCCAAAGGGAAGTCACCCTGGAGGACATAGAACGCGTGTACTCTAAAGATATGCTTGGCATCCGCGGCAGGATCGATCTTGAGCATTACGAGGGGCGATTGAAAATTGCGTTGGGGAATAGCGATTACAGGATCGCCATGGAGTTATTGACCGAAGCCGCAGTTAACAATGGTTTTTTGAATAATGAATCCATTGAAGGATATATGAGCTATTATCACACTCCGGAGAGACAGGGCAGGGTCTTGATTCTGGATATGCTCCGTATGCTTGAACATGACGGATACTTGTCCAAAACGACCGGCGGCTACCGGTTTGTATCCAGATTGATCGAAGATTGGTGGCGAGAGCAAAATGGGGACCATTTCAGGCCCATTGCCGATCGTATATCCCCAAGCGGCGCTTGATGCTATGACCGTGAATTTGAAAAAATACAATCCCGGATTTCTTTCCGACGACGAATTAATAGAATCATTCTGTGTACGCACGAATGAATTTGCATCCATCGTTGAGACCCTGCGGGAGAATACAGGAAATTCGAATCGGCATGTATTGGTAATTGGCCCCCGAGGAAGCGGAAAAACAAGCCTGTTGCTGCGTGTTGCAATCGAAACACGCAGGAATGATACATTATGGTCCAGACTCTTTCCTGTCGTCTTTGCGGAAGAAAGCTACGAAGTCGGCACATGCGGGGAATTCTGGCTGGAGTGTTTGTTTCGTTTGGCGGAACAAGTTTTGAAAGAGGAGGGAGAAGTAGATATGAGGCGTACTTGGGAAGATCTGCGAACCATTCGGGACGATCAGGTTCTTGCGGAGCGTTGCCTTGGAGCGCTGCTCGATTTTTCGGATCGCGAAGGCAAGCGGTTGGTGCTTGTCGTTGAAAACCTGAATATCATTTTTCGGGATAAAACAGATGAAGATTCAGGTTGGCGCCTACGAAAAACGCTTCAGACTGAACCCCGTATCATATTACTTGCGAGCGCCACCAGTCGATTCGAGGAAATCGATAATCCGGAACAAGCGTTGTACGATCTCTTTCGGGTGCTCACCCTGCGTCCCCTCTCCACGCAAGAGTGCGCCACGCTTTGGGAAAAAGTCTCCGGGAAAACTCCCGTAATGGGAAAAATACGATCCCTCGAAATTCTGACAGGGAGTAATCCGCGTCTACTTGCGATTATAGCCGGCTTTGGAGACGCGCTTTCTTTCCGTGAATTGATGAAAGATCTGTTCAAACTGATCGATGATCATACGGAATATTTCAGGAGTCACCTCGAATCCCTTTCCGCTCAAGAGCGACGAGTATACCTTGCCCTTGCCAGGCTATGGAAGCCGGCAACCGCCAGAGATATAGCTGATCGCGCGCGCCTTGAAACAAGTCTATGCAGCGCACAGCTTCGACGTCTGATCGAGCGAGGCGTAGTATCGGAAAAAGGCGGAACCCCCCGGCGTAAACGGTATTACCTTACAGAGCGATTGTACAACATATATTACCTTCTTCGTAACGGAGTATCCGATCAAATAGTCAAAGCGCTAATCCAATTCATGGTGGAGTATTACTCTCCTGATGAATTGAGCAATATTTGGCAACAGGTGGCGGGCGAAAGCCAGGAATCTGCCATGAATAACACAGATATGATCAATGATGCTCTGGCCAATGATAATATGATCAATGATGCCTATAAACAATTTTTTGAATTGCTGAATGAGTATCGGAATTATTATTACAACGAAGAGGAGCAACGAATCTTCGAATTGATGAATGAGGCAAAACGAATGGCAGATATTAAAGATTATGACGCGGTAATCGATATATGTAACGAAATTGAAGACATTTATGACAACATCAGGAATAAAGAAAAATTGGTTAATATTTTTAATATAAACGAAGCCGTTGCCAGGATTCTTCTTAATAAGAGCATCTCGTTGATACATTTGAATCGAGCAACAGAAGCCATTATTGTTTGCGATCAAATATTGGAACGATTTAGCAAGGATAGGACACCTGAAATTATTGAAATAATTGCCCAGGTTTTTATTAATAAAGCCAATATTTTAGGAAAGTTAAACGGAATTTCAGACGAGATAAATGTTTATGATGAATATTTAACTCTATTTGGTGATACTGACATATATGGAATGGCTCCACAAATCTCACAGATTCTCATAAATAAGGCTGTTGCACTAAGTTTTTTAGGCCAAGCAGAGGAAGCCATAATCATCTATGATAGTATTATACAAAGAGTTGGAAATAGCCAAGAAATTGAGAATATTGGTATATTAGTAAGTGCACTTACAAACAAAAGCGCCGTTTTGGGATCCTTGGACAGAGCAGAGGAAGTTATTGCATTAAATGACGAAATAATAGATAGGTTCAGCAAAATTGATTCTCCTCAAATTATTCAGTCTGTAGCCCAATCTTTCATGAACAAAGGGGTAGCGCTGATACGATTAAATCGAACGGATGCCGCATTGAAATTATATGAAGAGGTGATAAGCAAATTTGATGACAGTAATATTACTATAGTTATAGGATGTGTAGCACAGGCATGGGTTCAGAAAAGCCTTATACTTGCGCAAATGAATAAAACATCTGAATCCCTTGATGTTTGCAATGAAATGTTAACTCGATTTGGCGAAGATGATTCGTTGATTATGTCTTTGAGCATTGCGCAGGCATTATTACATAGAGCCAACTTGTTGACTATTATGAATAATTCTACTGAAGCTGTTGGCGTATGCAATGATTTAATAGATAGATTTATGAATAGTAACACACCTCAAATTATCCATATTACAGGGATGGCTGCAGCCAACAAGGGGCTTATTCTTTGGCAATCAATTCAGCCCTCTGCAAATATGAACGATCTCGAAAATGTGGTGCGTTATCTTGACGATAAAGATGCCTGCAAGCGAGATGTCCAAGTGATTCTGGCGTTTCTTTCGGAAACTGGCGATGCCCCAGCCGCTGCTATACGTGCCCTGTTGGCATTTAGTATTTCTCTTGGGTACGAGTCTGTGCTTGCCTTGATTCAGGAATCTTCCCTGGAGGATTTATTGTTACCGTTAGTTACAGCTTTTCGGCAAGAAATCGGCCTTCAAACGGAGGTGTCGCAAGAAGTATTCGAGATCGCCCAGGATGTGCGTAAAGGGCTGGCAGGGTTGCGAAGGTGACCGATTCGGGATTGTGGAGATAGATTATATATCTGTCACACCAGCACTTCTCCCGTCATTTCCTCCGGTATCGGTTCGCCGAGGAGGGCAAGGATGGTGGGGGCTACGTCGCCGAGTTTGCCGTCGCGGATGGGTCCGTCGAATCCCTCCCGGACGATAAGATGGGGCACGAGCGCCGTCGTGTGCGCCGTATGCGGGCTGCCGTCCGGGTTCCGCATCCGGTCGGCATTCCCGTGGTCGGCGATGACGCTCACCGAATACCCGTGCGCGATCGCCGCTTCGATGACCACCCGCGCCGCGGCGTCCACCGCCTCGACCGCTTTGACCGCCGCCTCGAAATCCCCCGTGTGGCCGACCATGTCCGGGTTGGCGAAATTCAGGCACACGAAGTTGTACTTCTCTTCGGCAAGCGCCTCGACGGCGCGCTGTGCTATTCCCGCTGCGCTCATTTCCGGCTGCAGATCATACGTGGCCACCTTCGGGGAAGGCACCAGAATCCGATCTTCTCCCTCGAACGTTTCTTCGCGCCCTCCGCTGAAGAAATAGGTGACATGGGCGTATTTCTCCGTTTCCGCAATGCGCAACTGGGTTCCTCCCTGCGCCGCGATGACTTCGCCAAGCGTACGGCGCAGATTTACTTTCGGAAAGGCGACCGGCAGGTCGAAGGTTTCGTCGTAAGGCGAAAACAGCGTGAAGCAGAGATCTGAAAGCGGCTCCCGTTCGAAGCCGTCGAATTCCGGGTCGGTGAAGGCGCGGGTCATTTGCCGGGCCCGGTCCCCCCGGAAATTGTAGAAAATCACGGCGTCGCCGTGCTGCACGCGGGACGGCGGCCCATCGTCCCGGATCAGCGAAGGCTCCACGAATTCATCCGTGACCCCATCCTGGTAGCTGGCCTGCAGGGCCGATGCAGGGTCGGCGAATGCCTTGCCTTCTCCATGCACAAGCAAGTCGTACGCCTGTTTGATCCGTTCCCAGCGCCGGTCGCGGTCCATTGCATAATAGCGCCCCACGACCGATGCGATCCGGCCCGCGCCGATGTCCCGCGCCTTCTCCTCGAAATCACGGGCGTACCCGAGACCGCCGCGCGGGTCGGTGTCGCGGCCGTCCGTAAAGGCATGGACGCGCACCCGGTTACCGGTCAATCCCTGTTGCGCGGCTAGGCGCAGCAAGGCATACAGATGATCCAGGGAGGAATGCACGCCGCCATCCGAAAACAGCCCCATAAGATGCAGTCGCGATCCCCTTTCGGCGGCGTGCCGCACAGCTGCAAGCAAGGCCTCGTTTTCGAAGAAATCGCCGTCCTCGATCGCCTTGTCGATGCGCGTAATTTCCTGGTAGACCACCCGGCCTGCCCCGAGATTCATGTGGCCCACCTCGGAGTTTCCCATCTGCCCGCCAGGTAGACCGACCGGTCTACCTGATGCTTCGAGTCGGGCATGGGGCCATGCGGCGAAAAGCTCGTCAAGGAACGGTTTCCGGGCCCGGTCGATGGCGCTCGCCGAAGTATCCTCGGCAATGCCGTAGCCGTCCAGAATAACCAGTATGTGGCGCTTTCTGTGATCCACTGTGTCGTATACCCTGTTGTTTATACCCTGAAATCCCTGACTTTCCGGGCCGTGGCCCCTGTCTTACTGTAAAATACGTTCATAGAGCCGCAATGCGGGCAGCACAACTGTTCTGTTCCGTAGCGATCCGTTTGCCGATCGGGCTGGTCGAAGTAGCGGCGCCGCGTCTTGCAATAGTATTTCCCGTGCGCGGGATCCAGGCCGTCCAGCGATCCGGGCAACCGACTCGTTTCCTCGAAGTAACGGCACACGTCCGAAACCGCGCATGCATCGCAGGACGGAGCGCGGGCCGTACAGGTGTAGCGGCCGTGGAGAATGAGCAGGTGATGGGCCTCGCCCCAGACCGATTCGGGGATGATCCGCTTCAGGCCCTGCTCGACCTTCAGCGGCGTATCCGCGTTATGTACGAGCCCGATCCGGTTGGCCACCCGAAACACATGGGTGTCTACAGGCAGTGCGGCCCGGTCGAACGCCACGGAAGCCACCACCTGCGCCGTCTTGCGGCCCACCCCTTGCAGAGTCATCAATTCCCCCACCGTATCCGGTATGCGTCCATCGTAGGCTTCCACTACGCGGCGGGCCATCGCCACGAGATGCTTTGCCTTGTTGTTCGGAAACGAAATGGACTGAATCAGGGGAAACACTTCCTCGGGTTCGGCTTCGGCCATGCGGCGCGCGTCCGGGAAGGCTTCGAACAGGGTGGGCGTTACCATATTAACCCGCGCATCCGTACACTGAGCCGAAAGGATGACGGCCACAATGAGTTCGTAAGGATTCTCGTGCGACAGCTCCGTTTCGGGCCGCGCAATGACTTTGCGCAGTCCAGATAGGACACGATTGGCGCGTTCGGTGCGGTTCATGAATCGGTTACAGAGACGTCATAAGGATATCCGGCAGGAAAACAACTTGCCTGCAAGATCGTATCGGCGTTCGCCGGGCGCATTTCCTTTCCATGCGCGAAAACATACCTGTCCTGTCAGCCGGATGCCACACTTCGCCGGAATTTTATGGCTTGCCGTCGTCTTTGCGGCGGCGTTTCCTGTCCGGGCTTTCCAGGAGCCCGCGCCCGGGGTCGATGCGCGCAGGGCGACGCCCATCGCTGTCCCCCCGGATACCTTGCAGGAAGAAACCGGCGAACAGGGCATGCGCGTGTCGCTCCTGACCATTCTGCCCGGCTCCGAGATATACTCGCTCTGGGGGCATAGCGCCCTGCGCGTTACGGACCCGCGGTATGGCTTCGATCTTACCTACAACTATGGCACGTTCGATTTCGAGACCGGTAATTTCGTGCTCAAATTCCTGCACGGCAATCTCGACTATACCCTTTCCATGCAGCGCTTCGAGGCGATCCGACGGGCGTATCGCGCCCAGGGGCGGCCCATCATCGAGCAGACACTCGATCTGACGCCTGCCCAGCAGCGACGCCTCATGGACCTGCTCGCCATCAACATGCGCACGGAAAACCGGCGGTACCGCTACCATTTCCTGTTCGACAATTGCAGTACGCGCATCCGGGATGTGCTGGAAGCGGCGCTTGGGGATGAAACCCTGCATGCCGCCGAGCTTCCGGACGACGCCCAAACCTTCCGCGCGCTTATCGAGCCGTACCAGCGCGCGGTTCCTTTTCTGGATGCAGGGGTCGATGTGCTGCTCGGCGTTCCCGTGGACCGCCCCGCGGACGGCCGCGAGATCATGTTCCTGCCCGAAGATCTCATGCACGCCTTCGACCGGGCGCGCATAGGGGCGGGAGAGGATACCCGCCCGCTTGTCGTTCGCACCGATACGCTGTTGTGGATAGACGGATATGACACGGAAAGAACGTCTTTCCCTTGGGAGGCGGTGGCGGCATGGTTGCTTTTCGCCGGAGGCCTTTTGCTGACGCTTCGACGCCCCGGCGTGATTCGGGCGCTCGATGTACCGCTTTTTCTGGCGATAGGGGTGACAGGCCTGCTGATCGCCTAT
>JANQSQ010000024.1 GCA_028283985.1 Rhodothermales bacterium
CTGACGGAACTCGCCATCACCAAACTCGATGTGCTGACGGGGCTGGACACGCTCAAGGTGTGTACGGCCTATCGGTACGACGGCAAGGAAACGACGCGCTTTCCAAGCGAAGTACAAACGCTCGAAAAGGTTGAACCCGTCTATACCTCGTTCGAAGGCTGGTCGGAAGATATTACCGGCGTGAGGTACATGGACGATTTGCCGGCGGCCGCCCAGCGCTATCTGCGCTTTCTGACAGACTCGCTCGGTATTCGCATTTCCATGATTTCAACAGGCCCCAAACGGGATCAGGTCATTTCGGAAGATGTTGTTTTGGACACAGTAGATATTCGCCCTGCCGGTGCAGGAGGGTAATAGTCCCATATGGGGTAATCGGACAGCGCAGGAGGCCTGACCATGAAGGCGTATCGTCATTCCGTACGACTCAAGCTCGGCCTGGTTGTACTGGCCGTGCTGATTTCGGTGGTTTCGCTTGCGTACACCAGCCGGACCGTAGACCGGCTGCGCGAACGAGAGCAGTTTGTCATCCACTTATGGGCGGAAGCACAGGAACGGCTTTCCACCACTCGGGAAAACCCGTATTTGCCGGTATTTTCCGAGATAGAGTATCAACTGGCCGAGGCGGCTGCACCGGACGGTCCCATTTCTCCCGAGGCGCTCGCGAGGTACCGCAGTGCGCTCGCATGGTCCCGGACGATGCCTCCTGCGGAGGATGTAACGCTTGCCAGTGAGATCATATTGCAGGGAGGATTCGGTATCCCGGCGATCGTCATAGATTCGACGCAATCAAGGCCTGTGATCTGGCAGCACGTACCCATTCCGGATTCGCTCCAGGGGTTATCGCCGGACGATCTATCTGATGAGGTCCTGCGCAGCCTGAACGAACGCGCTCGCGCCATGGCGCAGGATTACGAACCGATCGCCATCGAATTCGGGGTGCCCCCGGAGTTGGTCAGACAGTACCTGTTCTACGACGATTCGAGGCTGATTCGCGAGCTCACGATCTTTCCGTTTCTGCAACTGTTATTTGTGGGCTTTTTCATCCTGATCGGCTATCTCGGATTCTCGTATGTGCGCCGCAGCGAGCAAAGCAGCCTGTGGGTTGGTATGGCAAGAGAAGCGGCGCACCAGTTGGGTACTCCGATTTCCAGTTTGATGGGGTGGGTGGAGTTGCTCAGGGGGAATGACCTATCCGGCGAGCAGAAGCATGGTGCGTTGCAGGAAATGGAGCGCGATGTGGCGCGGCTCGAGCGGGTGACCGCCCGTTTTTCGGATATAGGTTCGATGCCCAGACTCGAGGTGGATGCGGTGGCGCCCGTTATTGAGGCAGCGGTGGATTATGTGCGCAAACGTATCCCCGAAGGAGATGGATTTGTCGAGTTGAACGTGAAAATCTCCGGAGCGCTGTATGCGCCGTTGAATGCCGAGCTGTTCGAATGGGTCATAGAAAATCTCCTCAAGAATGCGCTTGACGCCATGGAAATGACCGGCGGCGTCATCGATGTGAAGGCCTTCCGGGTGGAAGAGCGTATCCGGATAGATATACGCGATACCGGAAAGGGCGTCGACCGGAAGAATTGGAAAAATATATTCCGCCCCGGTTATAGCACCAAGAAGCGGGGCTGGGGGCTGGGATTGAATCTGGCCAAGCGCATTGTGGAGGAACACCATGGCGGGAGTCTTGCGCTCCTGCAGTCGCGGCCTGATCAGGGAAGCACCTTTCGGATCACGGTGCCGGCTGCGAAGAAGCCCTGATACGGTTTTCCAGCGCTTCGATGTTGCTCTCCGTGACAGCAATGAAAATGTCGTCGCGCTCCCGCCAGATCAGGACATTCGCTTCGCCGGAATCGCGCAGGTCGAAGAGGCTTTCCGTTTCGATGCGTTCGAGCACATCGCTGGTCAGTTGGAATCGGTGTCCGTGGGTGTCGAGGAACGCATACGAATAGGCATAGAGCAAAATGCTGCCGGTTTCGCTCGTGTTCCGGTACAGGAAGACGGGAATCTCTGCTCCGTCGCCCGCATCGTGAATGGACACGCCCGTAAGTTCGGCGTCTTCAATGGCGGGTATGTCAATCCGCCGGCGCAGTGACTCCCGCACATAGTTCTCTGCCTCATCGGGCTCGTCCGTCTCGAATCCGGCTTCGATGTGTTCGGCCTGCCGGACCGACAAGGAAACCAGATCCGCTTCCTGAGAACGTTTCGTCAGGTTTGAGATGCCGGATGCGATCAGGCCGGACGCGAGGACGATCAGCAGTGCGGGAACGGCTACGCGAAGCACCTTTGGCGCAATCCTCGCATGGTGGTTTTTTACAGGAACAGGCATATCCGACCGTTTGCAGGAACAGGCCCTAAAAGAGGATGTTTACCGGATTGCCCTTGCGGATGCCAAGCAGTTCCGCAGCGTTTCCTGAATTGACCGCCACTTCGAGCAAATCGCTGCTGTTATACTGCAAAAGGGGTTCACCGGTCTCTACGGAGGCGTACGTGTGCTGGATACCTTCAAGAATAGTGTTTCCCGCAAAACATTTGACAGGTCTGTTCGCTTGCCGTTCCTCGACCATTTCGCGGGAAATGTTGGTGATGCAGTTACCGAAGCGGTCGATATGCACCACCCATCCCTGTACGCCCTGATCGTCCATAATCGGGAGGGCCCATTTCATGGGTGCAAGTTCCTCTATGACGCTTCCGAGGCGCTCTATGGGCATGCCGTTCGCAAGATGCGCCGCCACCGCCGCAAAGATGTCTCGCCCGTGAAAGGTTCGGGAGGGAGTGGTGTTGCGCCAGTACTCGGGCTGGTCGAGGCACACGCATATTTCGGGGGTCGTTCCGTCGAGGATCAGCGGAAAAATGCCGTTGTCCGGCCCCGTGAAGAAGTGTTCGCCGCAACGAAGCGCTACGGGACGCCGGTCTGTCCCGACACCCGGGTCCACCACGGCCATATGTATAGCGCCGTCGGGGAAATACGGCGCCGCGTCGCGCAACACGAAAGCGCATTCCATGATGTCCTGCGGCGAGATCGCATGAGAGATGTCCACGATACGCGCAGTGGGACACAGGGTGAGGATGACGCCTTTCATCGCCCCGACATACGCATCCCGGGTTCCGAAATCTGTCGTAAGTGTTATAATTGCGGACACGGCGGCGATCTGTACAATAGCATGCTTCAAAGTACGAAGAAACCTTGGGATACTCTGAATTTCGCGGACTTAATCAGAATATCCCAGGGTTCTCGCCACGCCGTGCCGGCCCGGTGCAGGATCATGGAGGCGGATCCGGGGTGGAACGAGCGGAACGAAGCGCAGTACGCTCTTTTTACGGATCGGAGGAGCCATGTCCCGACGAAGAAAAGATGTGGGCAACAGGGGGGAAGATATTGCTGCAGCGTATCTGGAATCCATCGGGTACCGCATTCTCCATCGCAACTACCGGTTCGGGCGTCTGGAACTTGATCTGGTGTGCTGCGAACCACCCGGCAATGATCTCAACACCATTTCCAGGCAGGGCGAGATCGTGTTCGCCGAGGTAAAAACCCGTTCCGGTCTCAGGTTCGGACGGCCTGAGGAAGCCATATCGGAGACGAAGCAACGTCGTATTGCGCAGGCGGCGCAGGCCTGGCTCCGGGAGCGAAGCATGGAGCAAGCGCCTTGCCGGTTCGATGTCATTGCGGTCGTGCTGCAGAAAAACGCCGATCCGATCGTTACACATTTCAAGCAGGCATTCTGGATTTCATAAAGGAATGCGGTTTTTCGGGGACGGTTTGTTTCCACCTGGCCTGACAGGACAAGAGGCCCCGCAGAGCGCCGCTGCATAGTGGTAACAGACCCTAGCCCACGGAGTTTTCTTTTTTCGGTATTTTCACGAGCGGTCTTTGCGCACGGACGCGCTTTCTTCACCAATCCGGTTTTACGATTCATGAGCAGGAAAATCAGCAAGTCAGAAGCAGAGTGGAAGGCCGACCTTTCCCCCGAACAGTACAAAATACTTCGCAAAAAGGGCACCGAACCGGCATTCTCCGGCGCCTGGTGCGATCATAAGGCCCCAGGGTCTTATGTCTGCGCGGCTTGCGGTCAGCCGCTTTTCGACTCCGACACCAAGTACGACTCCGGCAGCGGATGGCCCAGTTTTTACCAGCCGGCGAATGAAGACGTCGTCGAAACGGAAGAAGACCTCAGTCTGGGCAGGGTGCGCACGGAGGTGCTGTGTTCCCGGTGCGATTCCCATCTCGGGCATGTGTTTGAAGATGGACCGAATCCTACCGGATTGCGGTATTGCATCAATTCCGCGGCGCTCGATTTTGAAGAGGATGCAAAGTGAGCGGCATGTCGAGAGTGCTTTTGTTGAATCGTCGGGATGGCGACGTGGAGGCATCGGTCTGCAAGGTGGACGAATCCCGTTTGCCGGAAGGAGACGTGCTCCTGGACGTGTGGTATTCGGGCCTCAACTACAAGGATGCACTGGCGATTACCGGACGGGGCAAAATTATTCGCGGCGCCTGGCCCTTTGTGCCGGGGATCGATCTTGCCGGGAAAGTGCGCGCTTCCGATTCGGAGGCGTACAAGCCGGGAGACCTAGTGATCGGCACCGGATGGGGACTGGGAGAATCCCATTGGGGCGGGTATGCCGAGGTGCAGCGTGTGGACGCGGCCAAATTGCTTCCGCTCCCGAAGGGAATGTCCCTTGAAAAAGCCATGCTGACCGGAACGGCGGGGCTTACGGCTATGCTTGCCGTAATGGAACTGGAAGCGCATGGCGTGGAAGCGGGGAAGGGCGAAGTGCTTGTGACCGGCGCATCGGGCGGAGTGGGGAGTTTTGCCACAGGTTTGTTGCATGAAGCGGGATACCGTGTGGCGGCATCGACTGGGAGTCCGGATGCGCATGACTGGTTGGGGCGCCTCGGCGCGGCCCGGATCATCGAACGCGAGGCGCTTGCCGCAGGCGCCGCGCGTCCGCTGGATTCGGGGGAATGGCTCGGCGCGGTGGATGTTGTGGGCGGGAAAACGCTGGAGGCGCTCCTGTCCCGCCTGAAGCGTCACGGGACCGCCGTGGCGTGCGGGCTGGCCGGGGGGCATGCCCTGCACACTACGGTGTTTCCGTTCATCCTGCGAGGCGTACGTCTGATCGGGGTGGATACGAACACATGCCCCGTTCCCATGCGGCGGCAGGCCTGGGAGCGGCTTACCCGGTGGCTGACCGATGATCTGGCGGGACATCTTCTTGCGGATACGATCGGGCTGGACGATCTTCCATCGTATAGCGAACGGCTTCTGTCCGGCGAGATCCGCGGGAGGCTGCTGGTGGATGTGAGGAAGTAGTAGTCGGGGTCTTCGCTTGCTCTTCGTACCTTTTGCGTTATCGTTGCGTCATGTCTGTGCGGGTGTTGCTCCTGATATTGATTGTTCTTCTTGCCGCCAATCTCGGCATGGAGATATGGTATCGTATGGACCCGCCGGAGGTCTCCCGATCGGAGGATGCGCTTGCCCCGGCCCCGCTCCTGTACGATCCGCAGTATTATAACGATAACGCCGGCGTCCTGCCCCCGTCGTATTACTACGATCCCGGGCTGCCGCTTCCTTTCTACGAAGAATTTCAGGGCGGCTTTTCTGCCGATGCGGACTTTACGCTGGCGCCTGATCTCTATGACCATGCTGCAACGCCGACCGTTACGCGCATTGTCGATGGCGATACGTTCGAACTCTCGGACGGCACGATGCTGCGTCTGATAGGCATAGACACGCCGGAGGTGCATCCTTCTCCCAAACTGAGCAGGGATGCGGAGCGCAGCGACATGGACCGGGAAACGATCCGGGAGTTGGGCCGCCGCGCCAGCGCGTATGCTGCGGAGTTGGCGCTTGGGAAACCGGTCGAACTTGAATACGGCTCCGGACGCAGGACGGACCGGTACGGCAGAACCCTGGCGTACGTATGGGTGCTGGATGAGTACGGCCGGCGTCTGTACCGGGTAAACGACCGCCTTGTCGCTGACGGATATGCGAATATTTACTCGGGAATTCCGTTTGAATACAGCGACGAATACCTCGAATACGAGCGGCAAGCTCGCGAGGAAGGGCGGGGCCTGTGGGGGGAGGTGGAAGGCTTGTAGATCCGAAAACACGCAATGTCCAGAGAATATCCATGGGACACGGGATTTTCGTTTGGACTACCCCGTACTCTGCATCGCCGCCGCAATCCCATTGATGCTCAGGAACAGCGCCTGTCGCAGCGCATCCCGGGTTTCCTCCTGGTCGGCGGCCCGGTACCGCTTGATGAGTTCGACCTGCAGCAGATTGAGTACGTCCGTGTAGGGATTGCGCAGGAAAATGGATTTCTGAATGACCGGATTGCTGTCGAGCAGTTCGCTTTGCCCGGCGATCTGGAGAATCATGTCGCGCGCCCTGTCAAAATCTTCCGCGATCCGTTTATGGACATGGGCGCCTTGCGAGGAATTTTCCAGTTCTCTGTAGTGCTCAGAGATATCGAACCGTGCCCGCGCCATTTCCCGTTGGGCGCTGTTCACGACGGCCCGGAAGAAGGTCCATCCCCGGAAGAGCGTCTGGAGCCGGGATACCATTTCCGGATCTTCTTCCACAAGCGAGGCCAGGCCGTGTCCCGTTCCGAACCAGCCCGGCAGGGTATACCGCGTCTGGGTCCATGCGAAAACCCACGGAATGGCCCGCAACGACTCGAAGGGCGCCTCATGCGCAGCACCGCGCGAAACGGGGCGCGAAGCGATGGGCAACCGGCTTATCTGTTCGATCGGGGTGACTTGCGTATACCACGGCCAGAGCGCGCTGTCTTCGATGAGCGCCCGGTAGGCTTCCATGGAGTTCCCGGCGATGCGATCCAGCAACTCGACATTTTCGGGCGCCGTTCCGTAGTCGCTTTTTCCGTTCAGCCGCGATCCCGAGGCCGTGCTTACGATCATCGCACTGACAATCTGCTCCAGGTGTCGCCGGGCGATATCCGGCAGCGCATATCGGAAGGAGATAACTTCCCCCTGCTCGGTAAACCGGATTCGTCCATTATGCACGACAGGCGGCATGGAAAGAATCGCCTGATTGGCCCGGCCTCCTCCACGTCCGACTGTGCCGCCCCGACCGTGGAAAAGCCGCAAAGTTACTCGATGATCCCGACAGACGACGCCCAGGTCTTTTTGCGCCTTGTGCAGAGCCCAGTTGGCCATCCAGTACCCGCCGTCCTTGTTCGAGTCCGAGTAGCCAAGCATGATTTCCTGGAAACGCCCGCGGGATTCGAGGTGCTTATTGTACACGGGGTTGGAAAAGAGCGCGCGCATGAGCGCATCCGAGTCCGCCAGATCTTCAATGGTCTCGAAGAGCGGTACGATATCGAGCGGACAGGACAATTCCCCGTCCTGTATACGCCAGAGTCCAACCGCCTTTGCCAGCAACATGGCTTCCAGCACGTCGCTTACGGTATGC
>JANQSQ010000042.1 GCA_028283985.1 Rhodothermales bacterium
GCCGTGGCGGGCGCGACGGGCATCGCGGCTGTTCTGCTGCTGGGTTTCGTCCTGGCGCCTTGATTGACGCCGTGCCTGACGGAACAGAGCATCGCTGCATAGTGTCAACAGGCCCTGACGTAGCTCGTGCAAGCTGGAAAACATTTTGAGTTTGCGCGTATCATGGCATCGAAAAAAATCCTATCTTCGGTTCTGTTTTCGGGACGTGGCGCAGTCCGGTAGCGCACTTGCATGGGGTGCAAGGGGTCGTGGGTTCAAATCCCGCCGTCCCGACATAATAAGGTCGTTTCAACAGATTTGTACTACGTTTGCAATACAATGACAATACAATGTTGCACAATGCCAGATACCTGCCTGGGATCGTGACGCAAGGCAGCCCTGACATCGTCCGGCGCGAATATTTTCATCGCCCCCACGCCAAACCAGCGACCGAATAGCGACTTGAACTATGTCTTTGAGCAGAAAACTCCGTTACGGAATGGTGGGCGGCGGCCCCGGCGCCTTCATCGGCGAGGTACACCGCAAGGCGGCGGCCCTCGACGGGCTCACGACGCTCGTAGCGGGGGCTTTTTCATCGGATCCCGCCAAATCGAAGCAGCAGGGGGAGGCGCTGCATCTGGATCCGGCCCGCGTCTACGACTCCTTCGACGAAATGGCCGAGCGGGAGGCTGCGCTTCCCGACGACGAACGCATCGACTTCGTATCGATCGTTACGCCCAATTTTATGCATTTCCCGGTCGCGAAGGCGTTCATCGAACGCGGCGTCCATGTCGTGTGCGACAAGCCCATGACGACCACGGTCGAGGAAGCGGAGGAATTATGCCGGCTCGTAGCGGCGCATGACGTCGTGTTCGCCCTCACGCACAATTATACGGGCTATCCGATGGTCAAGCAGGCCCGCGCCATGGTGCAGAACGGCGAACTGGGCGAAATCCACAAGGTGGTGGTGGAGTATCCGCAAGGCTGGCTTGCCACGAAGCTGGAAGACGCCGGCAGCAAGCAGGCCGCGTGGCGCACGGATCCCTCGAAGGCCGGCGTGTCGTCGGCGGTGGGGGACATCGGTTCGCACGCGGAAAACCTGGCGCGCTATATCACCGGCCTCGAAATAGAATCGCTCTGCGCGGACATTCATACGTTCGTGCCGGGGCGGGCGCTCGAGGACGACGCCAACATGCTGATCCACTACAAGGGAGGGGCGCGGGGCGTGTTGCATTGCTCCCAGATTTCCGTAGGGGAGGAGAACAGCCTTAACATCCGTATCTACGGCGCGAAAGGCTCCCTCGCATGGGTGCAGGAGAATCCGAATTACCTGCGCTTCCGGTCCAATGACGGGCCGGAGCAGGTGTACAAGCGGGGGAATCCCTACCTCGTGGAAGCGGCCCAGCGCAGCACCCGGCTTCCGTCAGGGCACCCCGAAGCGTTCCTGGAGGCGTTTGCGAACATCTATGTGAATGCGGTGCACGCCATAGCCGCACATCAAACCGGAGCGGAGGTGGACGACCTCACAATGGACTTTCCTACGGTGCAGGACGGCGCCGTAGGCGTGCATTTCATTCACAAGGCGATAGAAAGCGGCAAGAAGCGGACCTGGGTGGATGCTTCGTATGAGGCGGTGTAGGGGGGCGGTGGACAAAGTTCTGTGGCTTTACAATTTTAACGACGAGCACATACAGTAAGCGCAAATTCTGGTGTAATAAAGAGAGATAAAGTCGTGCTTGGAAGTCAGCATCTAGGGAAATGTCCGATTTGGGGGACGGACGCAATTTTTGTGATCCCTGCTAAATGGAGGGATTCAAGCATCATACAAGATTCTCCTCGTGCCGGAGGGGGATACGAAATATCTGGCACGGCGACAGTCACTGTTCAATCTCTCAATGAACGACAAAAAGCATTATTGACTACTATGCTTGTTGATCGGAGGATGCAGGGAGATGATATACCATTTATTTCTTCTAGAGATATTGATCAGGCTAAGGTAGAAAAGAACATTTCTGTTGCTAATCGTGCAGATAGGTTACTTAAGTATTTATCAAAAAAGTCCGAGGAAAATTCTATAGGATACATTTTATATATAAATAGCGCTTTAAATCAAGATAATATAAAAATGTATCATGAAACTCTTGCATGGTCAGAATCTATTGAACTACAAGAAGTTAAATATTTAATAAGATACCTATCAAGACAAGATCTCTTAGAAACCCTTCCAGGGTATGAATCTAATGCAGGATTTGCTTGCATCATAACTGTTGATGGGTATCGTCAAGTTGAAGAAAATATTTTGAACCCTGATTCTTCACAGGCTTTTGTTGCGATGTGGTTTGGAGAAGAAATGAATGAAAGTTATGAAGAAGGCATCAAGAAAGCGATTAGCAATACCGGATATAAACCGATGCGTATCGACAAAAAAGAGGACATCAATAAAATTGATGATGAAATCATTGCAGAAATTCAACGTTCTCGTTTCTTGATCGCGGATTTCACGCAAGGAGATGATGGTGCAAGGGGTGGTGTTTACTATGAGGCGGGTTTTGCTCAAGGGTTAGGCATTCCTGTCATTCGTTCGTGTCGAAAGGATATATTGGACGAGAACAAGTTACATTTCGATACGCGGCAATATCACCATGTCGTATGGGAAACAGCTGATGAATTGCGGGTTGGCCTTGAGAAACGTATTCTTGCTTTGATTGGAGAGGGGCCACTGACTGTGCCAACTGCCCCATGACAAACGGCTTCCAACAAGTACTGGATCACATCCGATCCATTTCCGATTCCCAATCGAAGAAAGGTCGCTTGTTCGAGCGGCTGATGAAGGCGTATTTCCAGCAGGACCCGCTTTACAAAGAACGATTTCGTGAAGTCTGGCTGTGGTCCGAATGGGTGAAGATGCGCTCGGACTTCGATGGGGTAGACACGGGCATTGATCTTGTTGCCGAAGAGCGGGAGGGAGGTTACTGTGCCATCCAGTGCAAGTGCTACGCGCCGGGAACGCGCATGTCGAAGGCACATCTCGATTCCTTCATAGCGGCCTCGGCGCGCGATCCATTCACGGCGCGACTGATTGTCGATACCGGGGATGAGTGGGGGCCAAATGCGGTGAAGACGCTCACGCCTTTGAAGCCTGCCTGCACCGTGCTCCGCTTCGGAGATCTCGCGAGTCGCCCGATTGACTGGCCCGATCTGTTGCACGATGCACCGGAGACGCTGTCGCTCCGACACGAACCGTTTTCACTCCGGCCGCATCAACAATCCGCGTTCGATGATGTGATCGACGGCTTCAAGGAGCATGATCGCGGCAAACTGATCATGGCGTGCGGTACGGGCAAAACCTTTACCGCGTTGCGGATTGCAGAAGAGGTCGCAGGCGTTGGGGGGCGAGCACTCTATATGGTGCCATCCATATCCCTGTTCCAGCAGTCGATGCGGGAATGGGCAGAGCAACAGGCAGTGCCGCACCGCTATGTCGGCATCTGTTCCGATACGCGGGCTGGTCGCAATGATGAGGATGCCTCGCTTCAGGAACTCGAGATTCCCGTCACGACCGACCCCGCAGCCATTTCCCAGGCGTTGCTGGATGCTCCCGCCGATGTGATGACGGTAGTCTTTTGCACCTACCACTCGCTCGGCTTGGTGGAACACGCACAGGAGAATGGCGCCCCGCCGTTCGACATTATTCTTTGCGATGAAGCGCACAGAACTACAGGCATTGAGCGTCCCGGCGACAAGACTTCGCCGTTCGTGCTCGTGCACGATGCAGACAGAATACATGCATCGAAACGGCTCTACATGACCGCCACGCCGCGTCTTTACACCGAAGCGGCCAGAACGAAGGCGGCCAG
Source organism: Rhodothermales bacterium (assembly GCA_028283985.1). Classification (GTDB taxonomy): domain Bacteria; phylum Bacteroidota; class Rhodothermia; order Rhodothermales; family VXPQ01; genus VXPQ01. Next base: position 3,837 of record JANQSQ010000042.1, read on the forward strand.
ACACAATGTCGAAGTCTTCTCCATGGACGATCCGGCGACGTATGGACCGGAGTTTCATCGCTTACCCTTCTCCCGGGCGGTTGAACAGGACCTGCTTTCGGATTACAAGGTGGTAGTTTTCACCATATCCGAGCAGCATGTGGACGCGGTACTGCAAGGGCACCTGGCTTCCGGTGGCAGCGAAATCAATCTCACCGACGTAGCGAAGATCGTCGGGTGCTGGCAGGCGCTGCAGAACCCGGAGAACGAACACTCCGGCAATGGGCAATCCTTGCGCCTGGGTCGCGCGATTGCGTTTACTAACACTATTGCATCCTCCAAGCGGCTGGAAACGCATTGGGACGGCATTGTCGAGCAAGCTATTGCGCTGTTGCCGGAATACGAGCAGGCCGGGGCGTTCCGTTGTGAAACGCGCCATGTCGATGGGCAGCATCATGCCCTTGACCGCAAGGCGCGCATCGAATGGTTGAAGGGCGAGACACAAGGAAGCTGCCGCATCCTCTCGAACGCACGGTGTCTCTCCGAGGGGATCGATGTGCCTGCACTCGATGCCGTACTGTTTATGAACCCGCGCAACAGTCAGGTTGATATCGTGCAGGCCGTAGGCCGGGCTATGCGAAAGGCGGAGGGCAAGCAGTACGGATACATCATTTTGCCGGTCTTCATTCCTGCGGGCATGGAACCGGCGAAGGCGCTGGACGACAACGAACGCTACGGCGTGGTCTGGAGCATCCTGCGGGCCTTGCGTTCGCACGACGACCGGCTTGATGCGGAAATCAACAAGATCGATCTGAACAAGACTCCGACCACCCGGATCATCTTCAGTGGCCCCAATGGCCAAGACCATTCCCGTGAAGACGGACCTGAGTCTACCGTCCGTGACCCCCTCGTTCCGTACACGCTGAATCTGTTCGAGTCACTGGGTCTACCGCCCGGCGCAATTTTCGCAAAGATTGTCGAGAAGTGCGGAGATCGTAAGTACTGGGAGACTTGGGCGAAGGACGTTGCCGACATCTTTTCTCGGCTCGTCGCCCGGATCGAAAGACTGCTGGATAATGCAGAAAACGAAGCGCTCCGCGAATGGTTCGAGGGATTTCACGAAGAACTGAAGATCTGGATTAACGACTCTATCGATAGGGACAGGGCTATCGAAATGATGGCGCAGCACATCCTGACGCGCCCGGTCTTCGAAGCCCTGTTCGAGCAGTACGATTTTGCGGCGAATAATCCGGTCGCGCAAGCGCTCGATGCTCTGCGAAAGGATTTCGGAGAGTTTGGCCTGGAGAACGAAACACGCGATCTGGAGCGCTTCTATGAGAGCGTGCGGCTCCGTGCACGCGGTCTCGATAACCCCGCAGCGCGTCAGCACGTGTTGATGGAGTTATACGAGAAGTTTTTTGCAACCGCGATGAAGAAAGACGCGGACCGACTGGGTATTGTCTATACCCCGGTGGAGATCGTGGATTTCATTCTGGAGAGTACCGACCGGGTGCTGCGCGACGAATTCGACAGGTCCCTGAGCGATGAGGGGGTCAATGTCCTCGACCCGTTCACGGGCACTGGCATTTTTCTGGTTAGACTGCTTCAATCCCAACTGATCTCGGATGCCGATCTGGTCAGAAAGTACAGGCAAGAGTTGCATGCGAATGAACTCGTTCTGCTCGCCTACTACATTGCGGCCATACATATTGAGGAAGCGTTTCACGGCAGGGGCGGGGCCAACACCGATTATGAGCCGTTCGGAGGTATTGTCCTGACCGATACCTTCAACCTCCACAACGAAAGGACGGGCCTCCCGCGAATGTGGCTCCCGGTCAACAGCGAGCGTGTCGAACGCCAGCAGAAAACTCCCATTCAGGTGATTGTGGGCAACCCGCCATGGTCGGCAGGGCAGCAGAGTGCGGCGGATGATAATCCCAATGTGGAATATGCGAATTTGGAGAAGCGGGTTGCTGAAACGTATGTGGCCCGTTCGACGGTAACCAACAAAAACAGCCTGTACGACACATACAAAATGGCGATTCGTTGGGCATCGGATCGTATAGGAGAGCAAGGGGTTGTGGCATTTGTGACGAACGGCTCGTGGATCGACGGCAATGTAGATTCCGGGGTGAGGGCCAGTCTGGTGAAGGAATTCAGTTCGGTTCATGTTCTGAATTTGCGGGGAAACGCCCGGACATCCGGCGACCTGCGACGTTCGGAGGGTGACAATGTATTCGGACAAGGTTCCCGTGCACCAGTCGCAATCACGATTCTGGTGCGTAATCCGAACGCTCAACATGAGGGATGCCGGATCCTCTACCACGATATAGGGGATTACCTGAAGCGCGAGGAGAAACAGGCGATTCTACGTGAGGCAGAGTCGATAGCGGGCATTGATGACTGGCAAGAGATTACTCCGGATCGGTACAATGACTGGATCGGACAGCGCGACGAGGCATTCGAGGCGTTCTATCCGTTGGGATCAAAGGAGGTGAAGGTGGGGAAGACGGACGAGGCGATATTTCGACTTTTCAGCAACGGCTGTAAGACGGGTCGTGATGCGTATGTATACAATTTTTCACGCGAATCCTGTGCGGATAATGCCCGAAAGATGGTGAATGATTATCAGGAAGCCCTGCATATTCGAGAAGCGCATCCCGAATATACCATCCCTGAAATTACAAGCCGCTATTCTTCAAATGTGCATTGGGATAGGGAATTAAAGAATAATTTGCGACGTTGCAAAATAGCAACATATTCGTCGGACAATATTTATCCGAATCAGTATCGTCCCTTTGTGAAACAATATTGTTATGTCGATTATCTTTTCATCCAAATGAAATACCAACAAGATCGCATTTTCCCACTGTCGCCTGAGTCAGAAATTGGCACAATTTTTGCCAACCAACCAACCAACCAACCAACCAACCAACCAACCAACCAACCAACCAACCAACCAACCAACCAACCAACCAACCAACCAACCA
>JANQSQ010000043.1 GCA_028283985.1 Rhodothermales bacterium
CCCGAGGGCGCTCAGGGGCAGAATGTCGGTCGCTTGATTGCGCAGAAGGCGGGCCTGCCGGACGAAGTGCCCGGCGCCACGGTGAATCGATTTTGCTCCTCCGGCCTTCAGACCGTCGCCATGGCGAATCAGGCCATTTGCACGGGCACGGTGGATGTGGTCGTGGCGGGGGGCGTCGAGTCGATGAGTATGGTGCCGATGACCGGGTTCTTTTTCCAGCCGGATCCCGTGTTGTCGGCCGACGATATGGATGTCTACGTTTCGATGGGTATCACGGCGGAGAACGTGGCGGAACGCTATGGCATTTCGCGGGAAGATCAGGACCGGTTTGCGCTGCGTTCTCACGAACGAGCGCTGGAGGCTATTGAGGCGGGGCGTTTTGTGGACGAAATTTTCCCAATGGAGATAGAGGAGACGCGCTATGAAGGGGGTGCTGCACAGGCGGTCCGCCGGATGTTCGATACGGACGAGGGGCCGCGTTCCAATACCAGCCTCGAGGCCCTGGGGCGCTTGCCTCCGGTTTTTCGCCTCGGCGGCACAGTGACTGCGGGCAATACGTCACAGCGTTCCGACGGGGCTGCTGCGGTGGTGCTTATGAGCGGGGATCGCGTAAAGCAACTGGGCGTGACGCCCGAGGCCCGGCTTGCAGGATTCGCGGTCGCCGGCGTAGCCCCTGAAATCATGGGCATGGGCCCCGTGCCTGCGATACGTAAAGTGCTTGCGCAAACGGGCCTGAGCCTCCAGGATATAGGCCTGGTGGAACTGAATGAGGCCTTTGCCGCGCAGGCGCTTGCGGTGATTCGCGAGGCAGGGCTCGACGAGGACATTGTAAATGTGAACGGGGGTGCGATTGCGCTGGGTCACCCGTTGGGCTGTACGGGGGCCAAGCTCACGACCACGCTGATTCGCGAAATGGCGCGGCGAAAGGTGCAGTACGGTCTGTGCACGATGTGCGTAGGCGGGGGGATGGGCGCCGCCGGCGTGATCGAGTATCTTGGGGGGTGAGAAGTGTTAGAATTGTTAGCGAAACGGTACGGAATTTGCTTGATTTTGCGTGGAAAAAGGATACTGGAGGTCGCTTTATGAACAAGATCAACGCTCTGTTTCTGGTTGCTTTTGCATCTTCCGTTTTGCTTACCGGGTGTGTGAGCACAGGTTCTTTTTCCGGTTCTTCTCTTCCGGGTGATGACGAAGCATATCCTTTTCCCTGGGAAGATGTCAGAATATTCCAATTCGACGACGATATTCCTGATTATGTGTATCTGACCACCATTTCATTTCGTGGAATTGGCGATGATGCATCAAGCGAGGACTTTTACAATGTTTTGAAGCAAAGAGCGGCTAAGCATCGAGCCAATGGGGTTATTATCACCAAAGATGCGCCTGCTTGCGCTGAAAATCCCTGCACCACCAGTAAGCCTATATCAAGACTGTCGGATGCCGTATTGGGAGCTTTCATGTGGAATGTGATATTCGACGATTTCGCTACGGCCCTGGCCTTTAGTTTGGTTTTTGCCGATGAATCGAAAGTCGAGTATGGCAGGGCGGTTGCGATTAATTTTGTCGAGTAGATTCCATGCCTTATTACCATTTCCTGCAGGATGTAGCGATCATCTGGGTAGTGATCGTGTTTATTCTGGCGTTTTTCGCGGCGGGGTATACGGGTGCGCCGCTGCTCGTGCATACCCTCCTGTGGTCGGCCCTGTTTTATGGGTTGGGCGCCCCTGCCTGGCTCTGGATCCTGCTGGGGGTGTTTGCGCTGGTTTTTCACGTGCCGGCGCTGCGTCGCGCCCTTGTTTCCGGCCCGGTGATGCAGG
>JANQSQ010000044.1 GCA_028283985.1 Rhodothermales bacterium
CGCGGGAGCGGGCGAAGGAATTGTTCGGCTGCGACTGGGTCAACGTGCAGCCGCATTCCGGCGCCAGCGCGAATGCTGCCGTGTTTCTGACGCTGATGAAGCCTGGAGACGCCTTCCTCGGGCTGGATCTTTCCCACGGCGGGCATCTCACCCACGGCAGCCCCGTCAATTTTTCGGGGATTCTGTACGAGTCCGTCCATTACGGCGTCGAAAAGGACGGCCCGCTGACCGGGCGCATCGACATGAATAAGGTGCGCGATCTCGCCCGGAAACAGAAACCCCGGATGATTTCCATCGGCGCGAGCGCCTATTCCCGCGACTTCGACTACGCCGCCTTTCGCGACATCGCCGACGAGACAGGGGCCTTCCTCTGGATGGATATGGCCCATACGGCAGGGCTGATCGCAGCCGGCCTGCTGAACGATCCGATGCCGCATTGCCATATCGTTTCCACCACCACGCACAAGACGCTGCGCGGGCCCCGGGGAGGCATGCTCCTTATCGGCAGGGATTACGAGAATCCCTTCGGGAAGAAGGCGCCCGCCTCGGGACGCGTGAAGCGCATGAGCGAATTGTTCGATTCGGCGGTATTTCCAGGTACGCAGGGCGGGCCGCTCATGCATGTGATTGCGGCCAAGGGCGTTTCCTTCGGCGAAGCCCTGCAACCGGATTTCGTCGAATACGGCAAGCAGATCATTGCGAACGCCAAAGCCATGGCGAAGGCCTTCATGGATCGGGGATACGATCTGGTTTCGGGCGGCACGGACAATCACCTTGTATTGATCGACCTGCGCAGCAAGGGACTCACCGGTAAGGAGGCCGAAGCGGCTCTGCAAACGGCGGACATCACGGTGAACAAGAACATGGTGCCGTTCGACGAAACGAGCCCGTTCGTGACGAGCGGCATGCGGATCGGAACGCCCGCAATGACGACGCGCGGCTTTGGAGAAGCGGAGTTCGAATGGGTGGTCGAGTTGATGGACCGCATTCTCTCCGACATGGGCAATGAACACGCGCGGCGCCACGTAAAGGAAGAAGTGCGCGCGCTGTGCAGCCGTTTCCCGCTGTACGATTTCGCCGTGGCATAAACCCCGTATCCCTGCCCCGCCTTCAGACCAAACCCACGTGCGTACACCATGTCGAATGGCGCGCCATCCCCATCCACCCATACGGATCTGGCCGACCTGGGCCGCCGCCTGTATGAGCGGGCGCTCGTCCGGCGCGGGGAAGAGCGCCTTACCGACCCCCGGGGGCGGCCTATCGGGTGGCTGCTGGACATACGCATTCCCATGCTCGACGCCGCCATGTTCCGTGAAGTCGGGCAGGTGCTGGCCGATCGCCTCCGCAGCAAGGGGGCATGCCAGGTGGCCGGTCACGGCTTCGGGGCGTACGCCATGGTATGCTCGGTGCTCGCTGCAGAAGGATCCCCGCCGTTTACGGCAGGTTTCGTACGGGAAAGCCGCAAACCGCACGGACGCCGCAGGCTCATCGAAGGACCGCTCGACCGGCAGGAACCCGTCGTACTCCTTGACGACATCCTCAACAGCGGCCGGAGCGCCATACGCGCGATTTCACAACTCCGGAAGGACGGGTTCGAGGTGGCCGGCGTCATGACCCTCTTCAATTTTGCATGGAGCGGAGGCAAGGCGCAAGTGGAAAAGAACGGGGTTTGGGTCGATTCCCTGCTCGAACTGAATCTGCGCGAAGAGAAACAGGACCAATCCGATCCGGCGTAACCGATGAGACTGTTCGGATTTCGCAATAAATCCGCTGCCGCCCGGAAAACGATCCAGGCGATCGGGGAGGACAGTGCCTCGAGCGCATTCGATCTGGCCGATGCGCTGGAAGAAATGTCCTTCCTCGATCACCTCGAGGAACTCCGGTGGCGCATTCTGAAGGGTATCGGCGCCGTCATCCTCGGGGCTGTTTTTTGCGGGATTTTTGACGATTTCGTCATCGACCGGATTCTTCTCGGCCCCACGAAGCAGGACTTTTTCATGTATCAGCTCTTCGGCTTCGAGGCGAAGGCGCTGATTCTGCAAAACCGCACCGTAACCGGCCAGTTTTTTGCCTATTGGGGGTCGGTGTTCGTGGTCGGTATCATTATCGGCGCACCCATCGCCATCTACCAATTCTGGAAGTTCATCGAGCCGGGCCTGTACCCTGAAGAGAAAAAGGGTATGCGCTTCGCGTCCTTCTTCGCCACCGGGTTCTTCGTGCTGGGCGTCGGATTCGGCTACTGCGTCATTACCCCGATGGCCTTGCAGTTCTTCGCAAATTTTGTCATTTCCGAGCAGATCGTCAACGAATTCGACATCACCAAATATTTCAGCCTGATAACCACATGGGTATTCGGGGTGGGTCTGCTCTTCGAACTGCCCGTGGTCATGTTTTTTCTGTCGAAAATCGGCATTATCGATTCCACGGTCTTGCGCAAGGGGCGCAAATATGCGCTTATTGCTATCCTGATACTTGGCGCGTTTCTGACGCCTCCGGATCCTGTTTCGCAGCTGCTGGTGGCTGTACCTATGGTGGGGCTCTACGAACTCTCCATATGGATTGCGAAACGCGTAGAGCGGCGCGAGAAACGACGATTGGAGAAAGCTCTCGAATAACCTCCCCCGATCCGATGCGCATACCTGCTGCAATGAAAAAACGTCCGACACTCATCGTCCTCGCGCTCGGCGTGCTGGCGACCGGCTTTTTTGCAGTGGACGATGACGATTTCTTTGCGCTGCGAAAGAGTTTCCGGATTTTCGGCTCGGTCTACGAGGAACTGGTTACCGGCTATGTGGACCGCCCCGATCCCGAACGGCTCATGCGCGTGGGTATCCATGCCATGCTGGAAGACCTGGACCCGTATACCACGTTCATCGACGAGGCCGACAATACGCAGATTCATATCATCACGCGGGGCAGTTACGGAGGGGTAGGTCTGAGCATCGATGTGCGCAACGAAAAGATCATCGTCGTGGAGCCGATCGAGGGAACGAGCGGGTACAAACAGGGCGTGCGCACCGGGGACGTCATTATCGAAATCGAAGGACAATCGACCGACGGCATGACGCTCGGCGACCTCCGGAACCTGATGCGGGGCGAACCCGGAACCGCTGTCGAATTGACTGTCGAACGCGAGGGAACGCCCGAACCCATCCGTTTTCTGCTGTACCGCCAGCAGGTCACCCTGAAAAACGTGTCGTTCACAGGGTTTGCAGACTCCTCGGCGGGTATCGGGTATATCAAATTCGACCGGTTTGCCCGCGGGGCGGCCTCGGAATTCCGCGAAGCGGTTCAGACCCTGCAAAAAACGGAACGGTTGCAGGGACTCGTCATCGACCTGCGGGATAACCCCGGCGGCCTCCTTGACGAAGCGGTAGAGGCTACGCAATTGTTTGTCCCGTTAGGCTCCGTCATTGTGTCCACGCGCGGACGAACCCTCCAGAACGAGCGGGTCTATCGCAGCACAACTCCCGCCATCGCGCCAGACCTTCCGTTGGCGGTGCTGGTCGGCGAGATCACGGCCTCCGCCGCAGAGATCGTGTCGGGCGCCCTGCAGGACCTCGACCGGGCCGTCGTGCTCGGCGCGCCCACCTTCGGAAAGGGACTGGTGCAGGTCATCAAGCCGCTGCCGTACAATACGTCTCTGAAAATGACCACCTCGAAGTATTATACGCCCAGCGGACGGAGCATTCAGGCGATCGATTACAACGAGAAGCAAGACGCCGGAGCAACGATTGCCGATTCATTGCAACAGCAGTTCACCACCCGCAACGGCCGACCGGTCAGCAACGGCCGCGGGGTGGAGCCGGACCGTCTGGCGCCGCTCGAAACCGAGAGCGAACTGGAGAAAGCGCTCGTCCGCCGGGCTGCCTTCTTCTTCTATGCGAACCATTTCGCCGCCCGCAACGATTCGATCCCGCCCGACTTTACCGTATCCGACGACATCCTGACGGACTTTGCGGTCTGGCTGGAAGAGGAACAGTTCACCTACCGGACCGACGCGGAGCACGCGCTCCAGACGCTGGGCACCCAACTGACGGAGAACGGATACGAATCGGCGCAGGACGAAATGGAAGCGCTCCGGGAGGCCATGTTGTTCGAAAAGCACACCGCCTTCGAACGGCACAGCGAAAACCTGAAAAAACGACTTCGCGAAGAGATCCTGGCCCGGTATTTCGGGCAATCGGCGCAGATTGCCGCCTCCTTCGACCATGACGCCCAAATTCTGGCCGCCGTACATCTGCTCGAAGACCTTCCCGCATACCGCCGGATATTGGCGCCCCGTTAAACAGCACAGGGCGGCGCCCGTCCGATCTGCTTAACAAGGCGCGCCCGCTTAGTCAACTCAACCGGTTTATCCGTCATGGATATCGTCCACCTGGTGATTCTGGTAGCCGCCGGCCTCGGCGGAGGATTCGTGGCGGGGCTTTTCGGGGTCGGCGGAGGCATCATCTTTGCCCCGGTGCTTTTCTTCTATTACCAGCAGATAGGCGTTTCCCCGGAGGCGCTTGCACCCCTTACGATCGGGTCGAGTCTGTTCTGCACGATGATCACCGCCGGCGCCAGCGCCCGGGTGCAGTATGGAAAAAAGGCAGTCGTGCCCAGGGTGGCCGTGATCGTCGGTCTTTTCAGCGCCGCCATCGTTCTGGTCATGACCCGCTGGATCACCACGAGGCCCTGGTACGATGGCGAAGCATTCCAGATCGTTTTCAGCATCGTCCTGCTCGCACTGGTCGTGCGCATGGTGGTGCGTTTCGAATCCGAGCCGGAAAAAGATGTGTTCGACCCGCAGCGGCTCGGGAGCGGCGCGCTTGCGGGTACGGGGACCGCTGCGGGCGCCATTGCTTCGGCTGCCGGCGTAGGAGGAGGTGTCGTGCTTGTACCGGCGTACAACCACTTCCTGCGCCTGCCGATGCATATAGCCACCGGCACCTCCAGCGCCACCATCGTATTCATTTCCCTGGCCGGCATTCTGGCATACGGCTGGTTGGGACAGGAAGCGAACACGCCGGAACTCACGCTCGGATATGTGGACGCCATACGAGGCCTTTTTCTGGCTGTACCGGCCACGTTTACCGCCCGGCTGGGCGTACGCGCGGCGCACCGCCTCAACCAGCGCATGCTGCAACTGCTGTTTGCGGCACTGGCCGGCATTGTAGCGTTACGGCTGCTTTGGGATGTAGCCGCAGGGTGATTCCTCCGAAACCACCCCCCGGACGATCTCGTAACAGGCAACAGAACGGCCTATGCGCCTTCCCCGCTGCGTTTCCCCACCCCTTGCGCCGCTAACGCGCCGGAAAAACGCTTGAAGACCATCTCCCTCGCCATACCGCGCCTTCTCGGCGGCTTGCTGTTGCTCCTGAGTACATTCGGGTGCAAGCACAATGCATTATCCCAGGCGGTCCCGGAACAAGATGCGGCTGCGGAGGAAACCGCCGCCCAGGATTCGGAATCCGTGCGGCGCGCCGGAGCCGTCCAGGCCGAGATCGAGGCATCGCGCCAAACGGCTATCACCCGCGCCGTGGAGACGGCCTCCCCCGCCGTGGTAAGCGTCAACGTCATAGAACAGGTCCGGTATCAGGATCCGTTCTTCTCCGATCCCTTGTTCGAATACTTCTTCGGCAGGCAGGAACTCGAGCAGGAGGTGGAAAATCTCGGTTCGGGTTTTGTGATCTCGCCCGACGGCTACATCGTCACCAATGATCACGTCGCAGGCAACGCCACAAGGATCACGGTCGCTTTTCCGGACGGCAAGGCCCTGGAAGGCGCCCTTATCGGCTCCGACCCGGTTTCCGACATCGCCCTGATCAAGGTGGACCCGGAGAACCCGTTGCCCTACCTTGCATTCGAACTTGAGGAAGACGCCTTCGCAGGAGAATGGGTCATCGCGCTGGGCAATCCCTTCGGCCTCTTCGAAGCGGCCCAGCCTACGGTTACCGTCGGCGTCGTCAGCGCTGTGGAGCGCAACCTCGAATCGCCCGGAGACGGGCGCGTGTACCGCGACATGATCCAGACGGACGCCGCCATCAACCGGGGCAACTCCGGCGGCCCCCTCGTCAATGCCGTCGGGAAGGTCATCGGGGTGAACACGGCAATCTACAGCCGGACCGGGGGCTCGATAGGTATCGGGTTCGCCGTGCCGGCCTACAAGGTGCAGCGCATTGTCGACGAACTCCGTGAGCATGGCCGCGTCGATCGGGCATTCTACACCGGGCTGTACGTCTCCGAAGTCAGCCGCGACATTGCTCAGGCGCTCGGCATGACGTCAGAACAGGGCGTACTGGTGCGCGACATAGATCGGGATTCGCCGGCGGACGAGGCCGGATTCGAACCCTACGATGTGATTGTGTCCATGGAAGGGGAATCGATTCAGGGGCACGAAGATCTGAGCGGCAAGATGCAGGATTACCGGCCCGGGGACCAGGTCCGCTTCGGCGTCTTTCGCAACGGATCGATCCAGCGGGTGACGATGCGCATTGGCCGGCAGTCCGGATGAACGGACATCGTCTTCGTACCTTCGCGGCCGCCGCGCTGCTGCTTCTGTCCGGCTGCCTTCCCTATTCCTGCCGGCGCCAGGAATCTACGGCGCTGACGCCCGCCGATTCCCTATCCCGCGCACTGGCCTCGTCGATCCCGATGGACACGCTTGCGCTGGCATGGACCCGTTCCATCGGCGACGAGCGCGGAGATGCATATCCCCGGACCGTACGCTTTGGCTCCACTCAGGACAGCCCCGTCTATCTGGGCGATGCGGAACAGGCGCTCGTGTTCGTCTTCGATCCGGCGGGGGCGCCGATCGACACCTTTGCCACGGCGGACATCCCCTACCTCGCCGGCGTACGCGGAGACACGGTGGCTGTTTTCGAACCGGAGGCGCCGGCCATGCACTTTTTTGTCCGCGGCCTGCCGATAGAAACCGTCCCGATACAGGATGCGGAACGCTCGGAAACCGCGCTGGTGTACGGCGCCTTCGGGGGTAATCCCGGAAACGGCGCCATCTACTACAAGCGCGTCGACCCGGAGACCGGAGGGTTCGTCGCCGGGATCGACCCTTCCGGCCGCGCAACGACCCGCTGGGCGCTGCCCGGGCCGCACTGGCGGCATGCAGGCATGCTCCGGTTCTG
>JANQSQ010000065.1 GCA_028283985.1 Rhodothermales bacterium
TTGACGAGGCGGGAGCGGTGTTCGTACTCGATACCAACGCGGAGAATCGGCTCGGCAATCTGGCCGGTCCGGTGCGCGGAGCGCGCGGCGCGAAGGTGCTGATCGACCACCATACGCATCCGGAGGACTGGTTCGATGTGCGCTACGTATCTACGACTGCTTCGTCAGCCGGCGAACTCGTGTATGAGATCATTGCCGCCTGCGATCCCGATCTGATCGACGCCCGTATCGCTACGGCGCTCTATACCGCGATTATGACGGATACGGGTTCTTTCCGGTATCAGGGCGTAACCCCGAGGCTGCACCGCATCGTGGCGGATATTATAGAGCGGGGAGCGATCGTTCCGGGGGTTGTGCACGCAGCCATCTTCGACCATCGTTCCATGGAGAGGTTGTATCTGCTTGGACAGGCGCTTGAAACCGTGCGGTTGTATTGCGGGGGGCGGGCTGCCGCCATTACGGTGACGCCCCGCATGCTGGAAGATACCGGAGCAAGCAGCGAGGAAACGGAAGGCTTCGTCAATTATGCGCTTTCGGTCGATGGTGTGGAAGCCGCCGTGATGTTTCTGGAAACGGCAAAGGGTACGAAGATGAGTTTTCGCTCCCAGGGCGATATTCCGGTGGATACATGGGCGAGATCTTTCGGAGGGGGAGGACACAAGAATGCCTCAGGTGCGTTCCTTCTCGAGCCGCTGGAGAAAGCCCGCGACAAGGTGATGCGCGTTGCTCCACGTTATATCGGCGCTTCCGCGAGCGATCAGGACGATGTTGCGCTGAGTTCAGAGGACGGCGCCGACCTTGCTTCCCTTCTTGAAACCAGGTTCAAAAAACGGTAATCGGGATTATGTTTTCTGTAGATGTTTCGGTCACGGCAGTCCCGCTTGCGGACATGGATGTCGATGTACTGATTGTGCCGGTGTGCGAGGACCGCGCCGCCGCTCGTCTTGAGGAATTGGCTTCGGAATGGGGCGATCCGGTCCGCTCCGCAGCGCAGGATTTCGACGGGTCGGCAGGCGCCGCTGTGTTGGTGTATGCACCATCCGGGCAGGCAAAGCGGCTGGGTCTGGTCGGTATGGGTCCGTCCGGCAAGGTGGGGCCGGAGGAACTGCGCCGTGCAGCGGCGACCGGGGAGGGCCTTGCAGCGAAGTGTGGCGCGGTCACGGCAGGCATTGCCTTGCCGGCCACCGGTATGGAGGATGCTTCCAGCGCTGCACAGGCGCTGGTGGAGGGGTATATGCTGTCCGCCTATCGCTTCGCCCGGTACAAGACCGATCCCGGGAAGAAAGAAGTTGCGGCGCTGGAACGAATCGTTGTACATACTGGCGGCAGAGACTCGGAGGAGGCGTCCGGCGGCGCCGAACGCGGGCGCATCCTTGCGGAAGCGGTGGCGACGGCCCGCGACCTGGTGAACATTTCACCCGACGAAAAGTCGGCGACGGCGTTTTCCGGTATGATAGCGGATATGGGCAAGGCGCACGGTTTTTCCACAGAGGTCTGGGACAAAACCCGCATCGAGCGGGAAGGCATGGGAGGGCTGCTTGCTGTGAACCGGGGCAGTCAGGAGCCCCCGACATTCACCATCATGACCTGGGAGCCCGATCATGCGAAGACCGAGCCTCCCGTGGTTCTGGTGGGTAAGGGGGTCATGTTCGATACGGGGGGGCTTTCGCTCAAGCCTACGGAAAATTCGATGGATCACATGAAGGCCGATATGGCCGGCGCGGCGGCAGTGGTGGGTGCGATGAGCGCACTGGCCCGTCTGAATTTTCCCCGGCATGTCGTCGGCCTGGTTCCTGCCACCGACAACCGCCCCGGCGAAGACGCGTACGTACCGGGGGATGTCATTCGGATGCATTCCGGTAAGACAGTCGAGGTCCTGAATACCGACGCCGAGGGGCGCATGATTCTTGCCGATGCGCTTTCGTATGCATCCGTATACAACCCGCCGCTGGTTATCGAGTTGTCCACCCTGACCGGCGCCCAGGTGGTCGCGCGCGGTTCCGAAGTGGCCGCTGTGATGACGAATGATCGGCCGGGTTCGGAAGCCCGGCTTCATGCGATGGAAGAGGCGGGTCGCCGCACCGGCGATCTGGTGCATCGCATGCCCATGTATGCCCATTACGGCGAATTGCTCAAGAGT
>JANQSQ010000095.1 GCA_028283985.1 Rhodothermales bacterium
GGCGGGCAGGACAACGAGAAAGACGCACCGGAAACAGCCGCGCCCTTTACCGGAAACCCGCCTTCCTCAATGACCTGAGCGTGTGCCGAAGACGCGCAGACCGGCAACGCAATGGCGAATATGCGCGCCATGCGACCGACTATGGCGCCGGAGCGGCACATAAGCCACGAACATGCACAGGGCTTGTTTGCCGCTCGAATCCACCGAACAGAAGCGCCGTGCATCAGAGGGGAAAATGTGCATGGTGAGTTCTGGAGGCACAGTTGCAGAAGCGATGTAAACAGGTCCCTTCTGCAGTAGTTATAGAGTAATGATACCCGGCGGAAACCCAAAACGTCAATTTTGCCCGGCGGATTTAGGAGTATGTGCAATCAGACGCCAATATCTGCGCGAATAAACGCACGTTCCAGGATTCGGAAGGGGATCCACCTGCCTGCGGAACGGGGAAGGGCAAGCGTCCCCGGACCGGCGAAGAACATCCGGAAGGGAACCGCTCTGCGAAACCTATGCGAAAACGTACGGGCGCACCCCTGTGATCTACACTTTCCGGGAGAACCATCGGACGGAACGGATGTAGGAACCGTTCCTGTGACCAAGATCGCATTCCGTGCGCCATGACCGTATTGCACGGAGCCGAAGAGAAGCTCTCTGCGCTTGATTTCACAAGCGGGCTCCTTACCAAAACCCACCTCGATCTGCCGCTTCTGCTCGACGAAATCGTGCGCGTCACGACGGAGACGATGCATGCGCGAGCCTGCGCCATCCGGCTGCTCGACAAACGTTCGGGCGAGATGGTGCTCAAGGCTTCTTCCGGCCTCAGCGAAGAGTACCTGCACACGCACCCGCTCACGGCGGCCAGCAGTATCTTCCGGCAGTTCGCCGCGGGGAACCACGAACCGATCGCGGTCATGGACATCGCGAAGGACCCCCGGACGGACTATGTGCGCGCAGCCGCGGGCGAAGGCGCCCATTCCTTTCTTTCCGCCCCGCTCGTTCAGGATGGCGAGGCGATCGGCGCCCTTTCGATGTTCACCCCCGGACCCCACGACTTCACGCCGGACGAGCGGCGCCTCTTCAGCACCATGGCCAACCAGGCGTCCGTCGCCATCTCTCTGGCCCGGCTCTACAAGGAGCAGCTCGCCCTGCGGCAGATCGAGCACGAACTGGAAATCGCCGCCGGGATTCAGCGCAAGCTCATGCCGGAGAGCGCCCCCTCCATTCCCCCTTTCGACATCGCAGGCGCCTGTCACCCCTGCTATGAGATCGGCGGAGATTTCTTCGACTTCATCGAACTCCCCGGAGGCAATCTCGGCATCGTCGAGGGAGACGTTTCCGGGAAAGGCGTTCCGGCGGCCCTTCTCATGGCCACAATCCGGTCCGCGCTGCGGGTGCAGGCCGAGAATATCTTCTCCATGCAGGATGTGCTGCAAAAAGTGAACCGGGCCGTCTGGGAGGATACGAACCCCGAAGAATTCGTCACTCTGTTCTACGGCGTACTGGACACGCAGGCGGGCGTGCTGACCTATATCAATGCCGGGCACAATCCGGGACTGCTCGTTCGCGAGGGAACGGTTACGCAACTTCCCCCGGTCAATCCGCCCATCGGCATCCTCCCGGAACTCCTCCCCGAACAGGAAACGCTGCAATTCCTCGAGGGAGACGTGCTCGCCATCTGCACGGACGGGTATTCGGATACGGAAGGGACGGACGGCGAACCGCTCGGCGAAGAAGGCGTGGCGGAAACGCTTCGCCGGCATGCCGGTCTGTCAGCCGAGGCAATCATCGAAAAGCTGGAAGAAACGGTCGAAGCCTTCGAGGCCGATCCGACCGCCGCATACTGCGACGATCGCACGGCGATCGTGGCGAAGCGGTAGAGAGCCATGACCCATTGGAAACACCCACAGGCCATTCTCCTGATCATCCTGCTGACGACTGCCGGTTGCAGCGGAAACAAAAATATCGTCGGGCCTGACCTGTGCAGCGAGCCCTTCCGGCGCAAGGCCTTCGACCACCATGTCATCGGATTTTATCCCAACTGGAAACATGACGTGCTGCCCGTGTCTCAGATTCGTTGGGACCAGCTTACGCGCGTGATCTACGCTTTCGCCATCCCGAATACCGACGGTTCCCTGAACACTTCGAACCTGACCCAGGCAGATGCCCTGACTGAAGCGGCCCGCGCACAGGGAGTAGAGGTCTTTCTTTCGGTCGGCGGGGGCGGCAGCGGATCCGATAATTTCCCGGCCATGGCCGCCAATGCAACCGCCCGCCGGAAATTCGTTATGGAAATTCGCGACTATCTGACAGCCCATTGTTTCCATGGGGTGGACATCGACTGGGAACACTG
Source organism: Rhodothermales bacterium (assembly GCA_028283985.1). Taxonomy (GTDB): domain Bacteria; phylum Bacteroidota; class Rhodothermia; order Rhodothermales; family VXPQ01; genus VXPQ01. Next base: position 2,348 of record JANQSQ010000095.1, read on the forward strand.
GACCAAAGACGGCAACAATGCGCCCATCGCTTCCGAAAAAGCCAACCTGATCAGATTACTGAGCGACCTGCGGGCCGAACTGGAATCCCTCGACCTGAAAATGTCCATAGATGTGTACCCCTCCAACTGGTTCGGACAGCACTTCGACGACCCGGTGCATTCCCTGGTGGACTACGTTCATGTGATGGCCTATGACTTTTCCGGGCCCTGGTCTGCGCCGGGACCGCATGCGTCCTACCAGCAGGCCATCGGTTCCGGGTCCGGCATTTCCTCCACCGGACTGTCCTACTGGACGCGGTACCGCAAATGGCCCCGGAACAAGACTATTCTCGGCTTGCCCTTCTACGGACGCGACTTCGACAGGGACGGCGGGATCGGCATCGCTTATCGCGACATCATCGCGCAATACCCCGAGGCTCCGGACGCCGACCGGGTCGCCAACATCTACTACAACGGGGTGCAGACCATTGCCGACAAGACGCAATTCGTAGTCGATAACGGGTACCCGGGCGTGATGATCTGGGAGATTTCGCACGACACTCCCGAGGCGGCTACCAGCCTGCTGCACGCCCTGGACCGGATCGCCAATCCCTGAGTGACCACAGTCACACGAAAAGTCCATCAGACCCATTCGCCCGTGATGGCCAGGGTTAGTCCATCGTGCTGGATGTTCACAAACAGTGTCGTTCCGTCCGGAGAGAATGTTGCCCCGGCCAACTCGGAATTGCTGACCGCATTGCGGGCAAACTTGTAGAGTTCTCCTTCGGGGGTGACTCCGACAAGAAACTGCTCATTTGAGCCGTCTTCGCATACGATCAGATCGCCCCATGGCGTTACGGTCAGGTTATCTGCGTTTTCTATAAGGCCCGGATCATTTGGCTCGATGAACAACTCAAGCGTTCTGTCGGGGATTAGTCGCCAAATTTGACCACACTCGGCTTTCCCTCCATTTGTGCAGGCAAAATACACCGCACCATTGCCATACCACATCCCCTCCCCCCGTGCAAATCTGGCCGCTCCCCGATCGAACCCCCGAAGACGCAGATCATCCAACGGCGCCTCAACATCTTCCATGTCCAGCCAATCTATTTCCAGTTCGGTCCCGACAGAGACTGTTTGCGCATCCCAGTTGCGTGTATCCAGGCTGGCCTGGCCTCTGACACGAAGCGCCTGAAGCCGACCGCCTGCTGCGATATCCGACGGATCGTCCGGGATAAACCGATAGATGAGACTGTCATGCGTATCTTCTGTTTGATAAATAATGTTTGTAGCCGGATCTACAGCCACTGCTTCGCGATTGAACCGCCCCATTGCACGAAGCGGTTCGGGGATGGCAACCGTCGGCGTCGCACTTGCCGGAACCTGAAAAGCGTAGCCGTGATCCCTGGCTGCTCCGTCTTCCCCTGCCCGTGTAGTGATTTCCTCGCACGTAATCCAGGTATTCCACGGTGTAGGCCCGCCTGCGCAATTGCGCAGCGTGCCCGCGAGGCTCAGATACTGTGAAACCAGTTCTTGTCTTGCGGTATCGTACACGAATGTCGTGGTTCCTCCCAGTGCGGGATTTCCGTCCGTACCCGCATCGTAAAGGAGATCGGGATCCAACTTGCTCAACAATGCATTGTCCGGACCAAAGGCTCCCATAGCAGGAGCTGCCCCGGAGTTTACCTCATGATTTCGTACGACAACCGTGTATCCGGAGGGCCCTTCGAAAGCAGCCATGCCATCTGCTGCGCCAGGTACATAAAAACCATCATTCATTGGGTCACCCGCCCGGGAAATAATCTTATAGCTGAATCCCGAAGGTAAATCCATGATCCCGGCGGGATCCGATACCAACGGCCCGAACCTCTCCTTCAACGGCGTGGATGAAGGATTACAGCCTATAAATGCGTGTAGTCCGGAAAAACCCAGTGCAAATGCACCGGATGTGCGAAGGAATTGACGCCGAGAAGCAACTGCGTCGAACTTGTTAAGAGACTTCATGGATCATGAAAGTGTTGTGGTTTATTGAAGGGACTTAAAAAGCGCTTCGGTTTGATTGGACGGATTGCGGCGGAATTTAAGGTGTACTGTTGCGACCTTGTTCCAAGGCCTCCATCCCGAACTGCTCGATGGCCTTCAGGGTCTCGCGCACATCGTCCCAGGTCGTCGTGTGATTCACGATACAGAGCCTGAGCGAACACGTCCCGGCGAGCTTCGTCGACGACATGAACGCGCGCTCCTCCCAAAACACGCGGGCGAGCACATTCCTGTTGATCTCCTCCAGAGCCTCTTCGTCAA
>JANQSQ010000118.1 GCA_028283985.1 Rhodothermales bacterium
GGTTTGCTGCGACGCAATTCGGGATCCTGGGCAATGCGGAAGAAACCCGCAGACTCCGGAAAAGCCTTGTGGAAGAATTTGTGCTGCTGGAACATCTGATCTTCGGCGAAGCGGATCGCCTGGGCCTTACTGCGGGCGAGGAAGACATAGAACAGCGGATGCGGCAGATTATGGCGCAATTTCCCGACGAGGAAACGTTCAGGCAAGCCCTGGAGGGAGACAACCTGACCGAAGAGGGTCTGCGCGAGCAGGTCGGCAACGATATCACGCAGCGGGCAATGCTCGACCATTTTGCGGCGAATGCCGAGGAACCCGAACCGGATGAAATCATCGCGTTCAGCGAATCCCGGGCCGAGGAAGTGCGCGCTTCGCATATTTTGTTCATCCCCCCTCCGTCGGCAACTGTCGAACAGAAGGACTCCACGCTAAACAGGGCCGAAGCGGTGCTCGACAGCATCCGCACGGGCGCGGACTTCGCAGAAATGGCGCAACGGCACTCGCAAGGGCCTTCCGGGCCCGGTGGCGGGGATCTCGGCTTCTTCAGCCGGGGAGACATGGTGGAGCCCTTCGAGCAAGCTGCCTATGCCCTGAGGGATTCGGGGGATGTCACCCAAGAACCCATCGAAACGAACTTCGGGTATCATCTCATCAAATTGACCGGACGGCGAACCGCCGCTCTGATGGACTCCTCCGAGGCGCGCCAGATGATTCTCCGGGAACGACAGCGCGACGCGGTCCAGAACGAAATCGACCGGCTCCGCGCAAGCGTAACCGTTCATGTCAACCCGGACGTGGTAGACGTCGATCTGAACGCATCCGAAGAATAGCAGGGCGAAAGGGACGGGGCACACAACGCCCCGCACGCCTGGCTTGGCAGGAAAATAGGCCCCGCAGAGCGCCGCTGCATAGTGTTAACAGGCCCTACTCCTCCTTGCAGGGCCCCCAGTCGCAGCGGACCATCCCGATGTGCGGGATCCCGACTTCTTCGAACGGCTCGCCGACGGATTGGAAACCGAGCGACCGGTAGAAGTCTTCGAGATGTAACTGGGCATGGAGAATGTATTCCCCAAGGCCGGTCCGGCGAACATCCTCGATAACCCAGGACACCAGGGCCTTTCCGTACCCTTTCCCGCGGTAGTCCCGCAGCACGGAAAACCGTTCCAGTCTGGCAGCGGGACGTTGCTTATACGCCAGCATACGCCACCTTGCCGCCGCCATCGGCTCGCCGTCTACCGGGCCAAGCACATGGCGACTGATCTCCTCATACTTGTCCCACTCAAGTTCGTACGGGCAGTGTTGTTCTTCGATAAAAACCTGCGTGCGAATGGCTTTCACGGCTTCCCATTCCTTACTATGCCTGTACGCGATGCGCACAGTCATTGCGCCAGCGGAAAATCCACCCATAGGATCCATTGCATCGCATGGAGAATTAACGCTTCACAGGGGACCTGCCGGCGCCGGTCCTATTTGCCTTTAACCCAAGGCCTCCATCCCGAATTGCTCGATGGCCTCCAGGGTCTCGCGCACATCGTCCCAGGTCGTCGTGTGGTTCACGATACAGAGCCTGAGCGAAAACTTCCCGGCCAGCTTCGTCGACGACATGAACGCATGCTCCTCCCAAAACACGCGGGCGAGCACATTCCTGTTGATCTCCTCCAGAGCCTCTTCGCCAATATCCGTGTCCCGGGGATTGAACCGGAAACACACAATGCCCAGCGATGCAGGATTCAACACCTCCATCGTCGCACTCTCCCGAATGTACTCCTCGGCCCGGGCGGCCAACTCCATCCCCTTCGACACCGCCCGCCGGAACGCCGCCATCCCGAACGTCTGAACCGACATCCATATCTTCAAC
>JANQSQ010000149.1 GCA_028283985.1 Rhodothermales bacterium
ACATGGAGCCCGGAGGCATCCACCACCTGCTTCGCCCGCGCGGGATCGATGTGTTCGGCCACTTCGGCGATCCGCCCATCGGCGATTCCCACATCGCGCACGCCGTCCACGCCGTTTTTCGGGTCAATAACGTGTCCGCCCGAAATGAGCAGGTCCAGGGGAGCATCGCGGGATGCCAGGGTGTCGGGGGGTATCAAGGAAGCGTCGCGGGATGTCAAGGGAGCGTCATGAGGCATTAAGGGGGCGTCTTGGGACATCGGAGAGATGTTCTGAAACATAAAGGGTGTATCGTGAGACAAAAAGGGTGCGTCGCGGGACGTTAAGGTAGCCACGCGGGATATCCAGGGAGCGAAGCGGGATGTAACCGGAGCAGAGCGGGATATATCGCTACCACTACTATTCTGTTGCGCCGCCCTGCCCTCTCCGGCAACGCTTCCCGGCACGAACAGGAGCAAACAGGCTATCAGACACGAAGAAGATGTTACGAAATGTGACTTCATTGTTTTTTCAGGATACTCTGATTACGTCCACATAGTAATTTCGCCCTCTTTTTCTAATCCCGCACCACCCCCGAACCGCCATTCGTCCATCGCTGGGCAGCACCCGCACCACACCTGGGCGGGAAGCACCCGGCACCCCTGCTACCCCTTCGCATACCCGAGCCGCCATTCGCCCTCCACCTCCGGATCACCCTGCATTTCCCTGCTCGTCCGATGCTGGACGCTCCGCCCGTTCCCAGGCAAGCGCCGCCGCGCCGAGAACCCCCGCATGATTCCCCAATTCCGAAAGTACGACAGGGACCGAACTTCCCCGCGGATATCGAAAAACATGCTCGTCGATGTGCGTCTGCACCCGGTCCAAAAAATGTTCGGCGGCATTTGCGCCCCCGCCCCCAAGAATAATGATTTCGGGGGCATACATATGCACCACGCTGACCAGAAACCATCCGAGGGCCGTCGTCCACCGGTCCATCACATCGAGACACAGGGCGTCTTCCTGTTCCACCCCGCGAATGACCGCCGCGAAATCGACGGCATGAGGATTCTCGAAATACAGATCGTTGAGCACCGACGGCAACCCGCGCTGAAGGCCGTCCCGCGCCATCATGGCGAGACTCGCCGCCGCGCATAAAATATTGGCGGTGCCCATCCCCCGCGTAATGCAGCGCCGGTCGCTGTGCGCATCCTGAATGATATGGCTCGCCTGGGTACCGAACATAAGATGGGGATCGCGGAGCACCTTGCCGTCGAGCATCACCCCCGATCCCACACCGGTTCCCAGCGTAATCGTGACGACCCACTTGCGGCCTCGCGCCAGCCCGTAGCGGGCCTCCGCAAGAATACACAGGCGCGCATCGTTGTCCGCAATGACCGGAACGCCCGTGGCCTCCGTCAGGCGCGGCACAATGGGAAACCCCTCGACTTTCAGTTTGCCGGGCAGGAGCACGCTCCCGAATTCCGGATCGACGGCGCCGGGAAATCCCAGCCCGATCGCCACAGGCCGGCGCCCGAGGGCTTCCGCAATCCGTTCCGTCTCTTCCGCCATGGCGCTCAGAATTCCCTCCGGCGGCAAGGAAAACCCCGACGGACGAATGCCCGGCTCCGTCAGTTCGCCGGAAGCCGACACGGCCCCGCTCTTGATACGGGTCCCCCCGACATCGAACCCTATAACGTATTCCTCAGGCATGCTCCGAGTTATTGCCGGTATACATGTGCGCAAGGCTCTTGCGGTAGGCCTCGTAAAAACGATCCAGCTGTTCCTCGGCGCTCGTGTCGCCCACGAACTGGTGACTTGGAAGCACCTCCGGACAAATACCTTTTGCAAGGAGCCGCTCCGCCACCTCCACGCGCAACATATTGGTCAACATGCCGCCCGTGACGGTGGACACGGGGCCCGTGCGCCACTCCATCCCTTCCAGTTCCAGCACGCAATCCCCCGGAGGGGACAGGTTGTCCAGCACCACATCGGCGACATCCACGAGTTTTTTGCCGGAGGAATGGGCCGGCGGGGACTGCTCGCAATGCCCCCGGGACAGAATACCGATTACCGGCATGCCGCGGCGCTGCGCCCCCAGCGCCATTTCCACGATGAGCGGGCGAATCCCGGATGTCGAAATAATGATGAATGCGTCATGCGGACCGAAACGGAACCCCTTCAGAATTTCCTCGGCATAGCCCTCGTATTTCTCGAGAAAAAGCGGCCCGCGAAGCCCATTCGTTCCCACAATGGAAGCATGATTCGAAATGGCGTGCTCCACCAGCGCCACGAAGCCCACAAAGCCGCCTTGCCTCGGGGTCATCTCCTCGCACATCATCCGGGAGTGCCCGGCGCCGAAGAGAAACACGAGCCCCCCCTTGGCGATGCGCTCGGCGCACAACTCGGCGGCCTGCTCGATGTGGGATATCTGCGTATCCCGCAGGCGTTCCAGCAATTCGATGATTTTGTCGTAGTAGGTTTGTGCGGATCCCATGGGTTTTGGTGGGGGAGAAAAGTGACAGTTGCGGGTAGGCAGGGGCGGTTCGGCTTGATTGGATAGATTTTGGCGGAATTTAAGGTGTATTGTTGTGACTTTGTTTCGATTGAATCAACCCGGCATGAAGCGTAACGCATGGCCCATGACGCCACGAAAGCCGGTACAAAGCAATCTTTTCGACTTTTACCGGACCCTAATCGAGGCGGAAGACGTAATGCAATTATGTTGCTGCGCCATTCTTCTCAAACGCCGGTAACGATGGAATACAAGGAACTGCTTGAGCATGGCATCGCCACGAAGGACTTCGTGCGGAATGAAATTGCAGGAGTGCGGACCGAGATTGCGGGGGTACGGACGGAGATTACAGGGGTGCGGACGGGGATTTTGGATCTCCGTGCCGAACTCAAGGATAGAGAGTCCAGAATCATCAAGTGGGTCGCCGGCACGGCTACTGCCGTTGTCCTTTTTTTCCTCGGTATCCTGAACCTGATCGGGCTGAACTTTCAGTAAACTACCGGGAGGTTGTCCGCGATCGGTCAGGGGCTCGATATGCCCTCACCTGTGTCCATTTGTTTTGCCTGAAGGGGGTTATGTTTGAGAGGCGCAGCGGTCTAAGAAGTGGTCCGATAAAACTGGACAGTTTTTTTCGCGGTTTTAAGTGTAGTGCCACGTCGGGTTATGCTGCTATGGGCAGCGGTTTTCGTTCGTAGAA
>JANQSQ010000186.1 GCA_028283985.1 Rhodothermales bacterium
CGTTCGCGGTGGCCGATGTGGCCGTGGCCGCGGCTTACGGCGTGCTGGGCATGGCCGATCCGCTCCGCGCCGCCTCTGTTATCGCAGCCGGTTGCCACCGGGAATTTCCGCTCGATGAGCACGATACGAGCGTATTTTTTCCTTTTCTTGCCATGCGGTTGTGCGTCAGCGTGTGTATGTCTGCGCACCAGCAGCGTATGGAGCCGGACAACGCATACCTGGTGGTCAGCCGGGAGCCCGCGCTTCGGACGCTTAAACTCCTCGGCGATATTCCCCCGCGGCTTGCAGAATATGTTTTCCGGCATGCCTGCGAATACGAACCGTGTCCTGACGGCGCCCGCATCGCTGCCTGGTGTCGCCAACGCAAAGGAACGTTCGCTCCTGTGGTCGCTGCATCGCCTCCCGGAGCGGTGACGTTCGATTTCAGCACGCGGAGTTCGGAATGGACCTTCAGAAACCCGTCGGATCCGGAGCGCTCGGCCCGGCATATCCGGCACAGGATGCGTGAGGAAGGGGCGGGGGTCGGTATTGGGAGGTACGCCGAAGTGCGCCTTGTATACCTGGGCGATAAGTTCAGGGCGGGATCCCAGATGCGCACGGTGCACCTGGGCGTTGATTTGTTTCAGCCGCCGGAGAGTCCTGTTTTTGCGCCGCTCGACGGGGTGGTGTGCAGTGTAGCGGATTACGATAATCCGTATGACTACGGTCCTACTGTCGTGCTCGAACATGCCCCGGAAGGCGGACCGGAGTTTTATACGCTGTACGGCCATTTGTCCCGAATCTCCATCCAGGGATTGCGGGTCGGTTCGGTAGTGCGGGCCGGAGAAAAAATCGCTGAGATAGGGTCGTCGCACGAAAACGGCGAGTGGGCGCCGCACGTACATGTTCAGATCATAGCCGATCGGCTGGATATCGAAGGAGCGTTCCCCGGCGTGGCGCCGCCCTGGTGCAAGGAAGTCTGGATGGGTGTTTCGCCGGACCCGTCGGATTTGTTGGGGCTTTCCGGCGATGCCCGCGCGCCTTTGGCGCCGGATGCTTCGGAGTTGCTGGCGCGCCGGAGGGAACGTATCGCTTCGTCGCTGAGCGTTTCGTACCGGGCGCCCCTGAGTATACACCGGGGGTATATGGCGCATCTGTACGACGAAAACGGACAGCCTTTTCTCGATACCGTGAACAATGTGGCCCATGTGGGCCATGCACATCCCCGCGTGACCGAGGCCGTGGCGCGCCGGCTGCGGGTGCTGAACACGAACACGCGTTATCTCTACGATGAATTGAGCCGCTATGCGGAACGTCTGGCGGCCCGGCTCCCGGATCCGCTGTCCGTGTGTTTTTTCGTAAACAGCGGGAGCGAGGCGAACGATCTGGCGCTGCGCATCGCCCATGCCCATACCGGATTCCGGGATGTAGCGGCGATAGCGCAGGCTTATCACGGCCACCTGTCGTCACTGATTGCCATCAGTTCATACAAGTTTGACGGGAAGGGCGGGGAGGGGCGTCCTGCGCATGTGCATATCGTACCCACCCCCGACCCGTACCGGCATTCCGGTTCCGCCGACGATCATGCAACGCTGCTTCGCCGCGCGCTGGCCGATGCGCCTGATGGCGTGGCTGCCTTTATAGCCGAGTCGGCAATGGGGTGCGCCGGGCAGGTGTTTTTCCCGGAGGGGTATCTCCGCAAGGCATTCGATGCGGCCCGCGAAGCAGGCGCTGTATGCATTGCCGACGAAGTGCAGACCGGGTTCGGCCGCATGGGGGATACGTTCTGGGCCTTCGAATCGCAAGGCGCCATCCCGGACATCGTGACGATGGGGAAACCCATCGGCAACGGATATCCGTTAGGCGCCGTCGTGACGACTCCGGAATTGGCGCGGTCCTTCGATAAAGGGATGGAATACTTCAATACGATCGGCGGCAGTCCGGCTTCCTGCGCGGCGGGGCTGGCGGTGCTGGACGTGAT
>JANQSQ010000263.1 GCA_028283985.1 Rhodothermales bacterium
TATCGGGGATATTGCGCACAGCCGCGTGGCCCGTTCAAATATATACGGGCTGCGGGCGCTGGGCGCCCACGTAACGCTGTGCGCACCCGGCACGATGACCCCGGTGGGGGTCGAGGAAATGGGCGTGAGGGTGACGGACCGTCTGGACGAAGCGCTGGAGGGTTGCGACGTGGCGATGGCGCTGCGCGTACAACTTGAACGGCAGGGAGCGATGCTTTTTCCCGGGGTGCGGGAATACCATGAGCGGTTCGGCATCACTCTCGAACATATGGAACGTCATCCCGATCTTCGCATCATGCACCCGGGGCCTGTGAATCGGGGCGTTGAGCTGGCAGGCGATGTGGTGGATCACGAACGGGCCGTCATTCTGGATCAGGTGACCAACGGCGTTGCCGTACGTATGGCCGTGCTGTATCTCCTGGCCGGCCGGGGGGCGGAGCCCGCATCCTGAGGCATTGTCCCCGCAAAGTCGAACCGCTTCCGGGTGGTTTTGATCATAGTATCCCATAGTATTACCTTACAGAGTTGACAAGGCACAAGAAGGATATGGTAGATCCGGCATTGCATTGGTGAACGTCACGTACGAATTGTTTATGGACATTCAGGTCAGGTGCAGCCGATGAATCGAACCGATGCCTACCAGGGGGAGTCGGGCGGTCCCATTGCCTTTATGGCGAGCAACCGCGTTGCCGCCAATCTGTTGATGTTCGGCATATTGGCAGCCGGTCCGGTGTCGCTTTTGGGGCTGGAGCGGGATAGGCCGGCCGATGCTCCCTCGCTGCTCGCGGGCGTGATCGTAACGGTCGGAATCATGTTCAGCACGGCCATCCTGATGATGCTTGTGCCGGCACGGATGGCCATCTATCTGCGCGCCAACTCGCAATATCGCCGTTAAGATGCCAGCAAGACGCGTCGAGTTAGAAAATATCCCGTCGCCTCCCCCGTTTCCCGAGGGTTGGTACTTCGTTGCCAGCCGGCAATCCATACTGAAGGCGAAACTGATTGAAAAAACCTGGTTGGGTGAACAAATTGTCGCGTGGTGCGACGATGCAGGCCGCGTCTGTGTGGCTCTGGCGGTCTGCCCGCATCTGGGATCCGACTTGGGCCCCTCCGCAGGCGGCCGGGTGCATGACGGCTGTCTCGTTTGTCCGTTTCACGGCTTCGAGTTCGATGTTAGCGGCCAGTGCGTCGCCACTCCTTTTGCCCCGCCGCCCAGGGCCGCGCGGCTAAAGACATTCGAAACACGGGAAATCCTCGGCATGGTCTTCGCGTGGTGGGGAATAGACAGCCGGCCGCCGCAATGGGGTCTTCCCGAGGAGCCTGTGGCCGGGGCGGACTGGGGCGAAGTGGGGTTTCGGACCCTTCGATTTCCGGGACACCCCCAGGAAACCACCGAGAACTCTGTGGACTTCCTGCATCTGCAGTACGTGCATGGCTATGGCAATACGCGCATGGTTGAACCGGTAAGCATCGACGGCGCTTGTCTGACGAGCAAGTTCGAATTCAGACGCACCCAGAATGTTATGGGAATAAGGGATATCGTTCTGGATGTCTCCGCTGTCGCGCGCATCTTCGGATTGGGATATTCGTACGTGGAAATTCACGAGCGATCCATTGAAATGCATGGACGTTTGTGGGTGCTCGCAACCCCTGTCGACGGCAAGCATATCGAGCTGGCCCTGGCCAGTCAGATACGGGAGATCCGTAAACCGAAACGTCCGATCGTCGGTCTGGGATTCCTTCCGCCGCGTCTTCGCACCAGGGTAATGAACAGCATCATTCTGTCTTATCAAAAACATGATGTGCTGCAGGATGTGATTATCTGGGGGCGAAAACGGTACGTACCTTATCCCAGACTGTGTCGGGCTGACGGCGATATCGGCAGGTATCGACGCTATTGCAAACAGTTCTATCCGGATCCTCGGGCTTCCGGTAAAGACGGGCAACCCCATCGTAGTGCTGAGCACGCGGACCCAAATGAGGCGCGGACATCCTTATGAGTAACAACTTTCGAGACGGTATCACATGAACGGACCCGGACCACCCGAAGAGGATCGGTCAGCGGAGCGAGGCGTGTCGCCCAGAAGGGTTGCTATTATCGGTGGAGGCGTATCGGGATTGGGGACAGCCTGGGCATTGCACAAGCACCCTGATAGATTCGATTTTCGCGTGTTCGAAGCGCAGGCTCAGGTCGGCGGCAATGCCATTACGGCCGATATGCCGCAAGACGATGGCACGTCGATTCCATTCGACATTTCCGTCACCGCGTGCATTCCCTCCGTATATCATCATATTCTTCTCTTCATGCAACAACACGGTATCGAGTTGATCGATACCCGATTCAGCTACAGCGTGAAGTATCGCGGGGGCATTTATGCGCACGATTTTGATTCCGATATCAGGAGGCAGTTACAGCCGGAGATCAAGAAATTCCAAAAGATTCTGAGACGCGCGCAGTGGTTTGGCCGGCTAAACCGTTCCAGGTCCAGATTACTCAATGCGCTCAACCCGTTCAATTACGTCAGTATGGGTGCGGTGCTCAACCTGGGCAGATTTTCCGGAGATTTCAGGTACAAGATCCTGAAGCCCATGTTCGTCAACTTCCTGATGGCGACGAACGTGTTCGACATGCCTGCATCGCTGTTTTGCCGGTATCTGGAGTTCTTCGATATCGAAACTGCGACGCCGATGCAAACATGGGACCAGGGCACGCGGCGCATCTATGAGAAGATGGCGGCCCCCTTTCAGGACAAGATATACCTTAACCGGCCGGTGCGGAAGGTATACCGTCGCCAATCCGAGGTCGTCGTAGAGGACCGGGACGGTAAGCGGGAAACGTTCGATGACGTAGTGTTCGCGTGCAATGCGAATCAAACGCTGATGATGCTGGATGAACCGACCTTTCTTGAGAGCTACCTGCTGTCTTCGATACGTTACGAAAGCGAACTGCACAACCATACGGTCGTCCATTCGGACGCCTCGATTCTACCGGACAACGATGTCCAGGCACTTGCCACCCGGAGCAATCACATCGAGCAGTACGGCGTACGACCCGACAACTACGAAATCACCTACATCATGCACAATCAGCAGCCCTGGGTGGGTCGCTCGGACAAGCCGTGCCTGGTGACCTACAATCCGATCAGCCGCATCGACGAAGGCAAGATCATCAGGAAGTCGTGGTTTCAGCACATAGTACACGATGTGCGCCACGTGGCCTTTCTGGTCCATTTGTTTCGCCATGTTCAGGGCAGGAGGCGAACGTGGCACTGCGGCGCCCACACACTGATAAACAGCCAGGAGACCTGTTTTGTGTCCGGCCTGGTTACGGCGAGACAGATCGGGGCGGATTACCCGTTCCGGGATGCGGAAGCGAGGAAGTGGTTCAATTTTTACGGGCGCCTGATGTATGGTTGGCGTCTCAGGAAGGCGTAAATGCGACTGTTTCCCGGTGTGATCAGACGGAGGCTGAAACCGATGCGATGACCGATAGGTTACACTCTGCATTCGACATCAGGTCGTTGTGCAGTTCTGGTCCTGTCCCTATCGACGCGGCATTTGACAAGGTTTAGTATGGAGAGTACGTCGGTACAGTTTCCGATACGTCTTGCGGAAGAACTGATTCTTCTGATGCTCGACGAACAGAGCGGGTATCTGGAAATGGTTCCAGGCTGGGATTTTTCCTGTGTTATGGCGGGAGCCGTACTTGCCGATCTTGCGCTGGAGGATCGAATCGACACCGACCTGAAGGCGCTGTATCTGGTTGATTCCGGTCCCACGGGAGACAACCTGCTCGACCCGACGCTCAAGGAAATCGCCGAATCCGGGGAGACCCGGGACACGCAGTACTGGATCGAGCGGAACACGGGTCGTTCCGACGAAATCGTTACGGCCACACTCGATCGTTTGGTGGAGAGGAAGATTCTCGACTACGAGAGCGGCGGATTCTGGGGGCTTTCGCGATCCGTTTCCCGGTCGGGCGCCTATCCTGCTTCGGATATGAAGGTTCGCCAGGAAGCCAGGACGAGAATTCTGAACGTTATCCTGAACGACGACAGCATTCCGGATCCGAGCGACGCTATTCTTATCGCGTTGATGCATACGTGCGGTGGTTTCAAGCTGTTGCTCGAGCCGGAAGACTACGAGGACAGGCTCGAGCGCATCGAGCTTGTCGCCAAGCTGGATCTGATAGGGCGGACGGTTGCGACTGCGGTGCGGGACAGCACCGTCACACCGAGGACCCGCCCCGTTCTTCGGACCAAATCCATTCCGAAGCTTCGATTCATCGACATCCTGCGACAGCGCGACTTTCTTTCGGGCAATATTCCCAAGGCGATGTACGGCATTTTCCGGAATCACGGTCCAATTGTCGAGCTTCCCTTCAAGATGCGCAAGTCGCGGGTAGTTGCCCTCATGGGGCCAGAGATCAATCAGTGGGTGAACAAACACGGACGGTTCTACCTTCGTTCGAAGGACTACATCAAGGATCTGGAGAGCGCGTTCGGTGCATCCCGAACGCTGCCGGGGATGGACGGAGCCGAGCACTACAGGATGCGCAAGGAGCTGAAGGGCGCCTATTCCCGCTCCGCGCTTGCGAACCGGCTGCCGGAGTTGATTCATCACTGCCGGAAATCACTGAGCCGGTGGAGCGAAGGCGACGCGTTCCCCGCCACCAGCGAGTTCCAGAATCACATCAGCAGTCAAATCTCGCACCTCGTAATCGGGGTGGATTGCGCCCATTACGTCGACGAACTGCTTGAATATGAACATCGGGCGCTGGTGACGCAGGTGCAGGGCGCCTTGCCGAAATTCATGTTGCGGACGCCGAAAATGAAACGGTACGGCAAGCGCGTCTGGGAACTCCATGAATCGATCGTCAGGTCGCACACGCCGGGGCAGAGGAAGGGCAAGCCACAGGATATTGCGGATGCAATCCTCGGACTGCACAAGAGCGATCCGCAGTTCCTGCCGGAAACGGACCTCACCTTTCCGTTCGTTGCGGCGATGGTCGCCAGTATATATCTCGGAAGCGGGTTGGCTTTTACGGTCTACTCCATGATTCGCGATCCGGATTTGCACGAGAAGATCCGTAAAGAAGCCGAGGCGCTTTTCGGGAACGGGCGCGAGCCGGGTCCGGAGGATTTCACCCACGACGCCATCGACGCCACGGCCCGCCTCTACATGGAGTCCTTGCGCGTGCATCCGGTGATTCCCTGGCAGTTGAGAATGGTTATGAACGAGTGCATCGTGAACGGCTACCAGATACCGGTCAAGACGATGCTGTTGATTTGCCAGACGGCGCCGCACTACTCCAAAGAATTGTTCAAGGACCCCCTGGAATTCGACATAGACCGTTATTTGCCGGAGCGATCCGAGCATACGACGCCGGGCGCCTACGCCCCTTACGGTCTCGGCACGCATATGTGCCTTGGAAGCCGTTGGGTAGAACTTCAGATGGCGGTCAATGTCCTGCTCATCGCGTACCACCTGAAACTGGAAGTGGCGCCCGCAGACTACAAGCTCGGAATCAATCCGTTTCCGACGTCTGCACCCAACAAAAAGTTGAAATTCCGGGTTGCTCAAGTCACGAACCCGATCTGAGCGCGCAAGCGCGCAGGGGGTATTTCCATCCGAAGTCCCCGGCCTAGGGCTAACAGGCCCTAACGCGACCAGATATAAAGGAGGGTGGAGCGCGAGACGACATGAATGGCTTGGGCGGATATAGCCCCCGTACGTACATAAATCCCGAAAAAACGCATCTTCAAGGAAACTTTACAGGAAAGGCGGCCTACCATTAGTTTGTTACCGGAAAATGTGTTATGTCCACCCCGTGCATTTTCCGGTTTTGCCTCAACAAGTTTTTCCTGTTGCGTT
>JANQSQ010000274.1 GCA_028283985.1 Rhodothermales bacterium
GACAATGTCCTTGTCGAGGCGGTCCATCTGGCTGCGCGCCCGGTCCCCCTCCCCCTTGGCGACGATCGCCACAATGCGTCCGTCGTTTTCCAGGATGCGATCGAAAACCCGGAAGCCGGAGCCTTTGAATGCATCGCTCACATCCTGGATTTCCATGCCGAAGCGGAGGTCGGGCTTGTCCGAACCGAACCGTTCGATGGCCTCGCGCCAGGTCAATCGGGGGAACGGGACGGACAGATCGATGTCCTTCACCTCTTTCCAGATCGCCTGCATAAGCCCCTCGAAGGTCGTATAGATATGCTCCTCGTCGGGAAAGCTCATCTCTACGTCGATCTGCGTGAACTCGGGCTGGCGGTCCGCCCGCAGGTCTTCGTCCCGGAAGCATTTGACGATCTGGAAGTACCGGTCCAGTCCGGAGATCATCAGAATCTGCTTGTAGGTCTGGGGCGATTGCGGAAGCGCGTAGAACTGGCCCGGATGCACGCGGCTCGGCACCAGGTAGTCCCGGGCGCCTTCCGGCGTCGATTTCATGAGCACCGGGGTTTCGACTTCCACGAAGCCGTTCCGGTCAAAGTATCCGCGTATGGCCTGACAGGTCTTGTGGCGCAGCACCAGGATGTCCTGGAGTTCCGGCCGCCGCAGATCCAGGTACCGGTAGCG
The DNA here is from genome assembly GCA_028283985.1 of Rhodothermales bacterium. Classification (GTDB taxonomy): domain Bacteria; phylum Bacteroidota; class Rhodothermia; order Rhodothermales; family VXPQ01; genus VXPQ01. The sequence continues at coordinate 661 of JANQSQ010000274.1, forward strand.
CAGACGCAAGTCCTCGCCTGCCGCACGCCGTTTTTCCTCATGGGCCGACACGGCAAAAGGGACCGGTTCGGAGCTGTTCAGCACGATCAGGTCCCGGACCCGCACCTCGACCTCGCCGGTTGGAAGTTTCGGGTTAATGGTTTCCTGCGTTCGTTCGCCGACCGTACCCCGGACAGAAATCACATACTCGTTGCGCACCAGATCGGCGCGTTCGTAGGCTTCTTTTTCGTCCTGGGGAGAACACACGACCTGCGTCAATCCGTAGCGATCCCGCAGGTCCAGAAAGATGACCCCGCCGAGATCGCGGCGGGTATCCACCCATCCCTTGAGCACGACTTCCTCGCCGACGTGTTCGGAGCGGAGCTCGCCGCAGGTGTGCGTGCGCATCGGATGCGTGTCTTTGCCGGCGACCGGCGTGTGGGAGTGTCGCGTGGTCATGGGGATAAGGGATCGGCGGTTCGTTGCGGCGCTCTTTGACGAAGCAGGCGCCGCATGCGTTCGCAGATCGAACGGCACGGGTGCATTATCAAGCGTAAATTACGCATGAAGATGGTGGAAACGATCCCCACTTTCGAACGTCTCGACGAATAATCGTTGGATTTTTGCCCACATTCCCTGAAAAATCCCTGTGCTGGCGCTTTTTGACAATCCCTACATCCTTGCGATCCTTATTTATCTGACCGCCCTGGTCGGGGTCGGGTACTACAAGAGCCGGATCGTAAAGACGGGGGAAGATTTCATGGTGGCGGGCCGTACGCTCCCCTGGTGGGTGCTGGTGGGCACGTTGCTTGCCACCTGGATGGGAAGCGGGTCCCTGTTCGGCAGCGCCGGACTGGGGTATCGCAACGGCATGGCGGGGCTGTGGTCCAGCGCCGGCGCCTGGGCCGGCATCGTGCTCATTTATTTTATTGCGCGCCGCATCCGCAATTTCGGCAAGGTGACCGTGCCGGACATTTTCGAGGCGCGCTACGGACGGGTTTCCAGCGTGCTGGCGACCATCGCCACCATCATTGCCTACCTGACCATCGTTTCGTACCAGTTTCGGGGCGGCGGCAATGTGCTGCACTTCGTTACGCAGGGGACGGAGGCGGAGATCTCCGTACAGGCGGGCATCGTCATCACGGCGCTTTTTGCGATCGCCTATACGGCGCTGGCCGGGATGCTGTCCGTCGTATACACCGATGTCGTGAACGGCATACTCATGGTGCTGGGTGTGTTCGCCACGGTGTTTTTCATGGTGGGTGCGGTTGGCGGGATGGACGAGATCGTAATGTATGCGGAAGCGGCAGGAAAATGGGAGCTGTTCGGTAACTGGGCGAACGAGCGCACCGGCGCCTCGTCCGGGCCGATCGTAGCCATATCCTTTCTCATCCCGACCATGCTTCTCCTGATGGGCGACGCCAACATGTACCAGCGCATATTCAGCGCGAAGGACGGCAATGCGGCGCAGAAGGCCGTGTTTTTCTGG
>JANQSQ010000279.1 GCA_028283985.1 Rhodothermales bacterium
TTTTCCCGCCATGCGGCGTTGCCGCTCGCTTATGTGGCTGGGCCACACTGCGCTCGCGGCGCCTGGCCTGACAGGAAAACAGGCCCCGCAGGGCGCCGCTGCATAGTATTAACAGGCCCTACGTCATCAGGGCGATCAGCCGTTCGAACACCGCATCGGCGAAGGCCGGATCGTTGATGTGGAGGTCCAGTTCCACAAGTTCGACCGGGGGGCGTACGTGCCGGCGCAGCGCATCGAACAGGGCTGCGTCCGCTTCCGGATCATGGAACGGCTCGCCTTCCCGGTCGAGCATGCTGACTCCCTTGAGCGGCAGTATGAGCACTGTCGGGCCTGTGGTCTTGTTCAGGTTTTCCGCGATGCGCCGCCCGATTTCCCGGCATTCTTCGGCGGTCGTGCGCATCAGCGTTACGTTGGGGTTGTGCCGGTACAGGTTACGCCCGCGAAAGGGTTCAGGCACGGTATGCATGGCCCGGAAATTCACCATATCGAGCGCTCCGCACGAGACGACCTGGGGGATGCCCGTTTTGCCCGCTGCCGTCAGGCGGTCCGGACCGGCGGAGAGCATGCCGCCCACCACCTCGTCGCACCATTCCGTGGTGGTCATATCGGCCACGCCGGCCACGTAGCCATCCCGGATCAGTCCTTCCATGGAGCGTCCTCCGGAGCCGGTGGCGTGAAAAACGAGCATCTCGTACCCGGCTTTTTCCATGCGTTCGCGAATGTTGTTGACGCAGGGGGTCGTCACGCCGAACATGGAAGCGGCCACGATGGGGCGGTCTTTCGCCGCAGGCACGTCCTGTCCGACCATGCCGCAGATGGCGCCGGCGGCATTGGCGAGAATACGGCGCGACAACGGGTTCAGGCCTGCAATATCGACCGCCGAATACATCAGGGTTACGTCCTTTACGCCGACATAAGGGGTTACATCCCCCGAGACGACCGTCGAAACCATCAGTTTCGGAACGCCGACGGGCAGCGTCTGCATCGCTGCGGCAGCGATGTTCGTGCCGCCTCCTCCACCGAGCGCCAGCACGCCGTGGAACCGGCCCGCCTCGTACAGTTCCGGCGTGAGGCGGCAGACGCCGCGAATCATGACATCGACCGCTTCTCCCCGATCCGCCCGTTCCCGCAGCGCCGCCAGAGAGCCGCCCCCGGCCACCGCAACCTCGTCCGCCGGAATGTCCGGGGAAAAGCCCGGCTCGCCAAGCACGCCCGCATCCATCGTCAACGTTCCGAAACCCCGATCCCGGATGAGATCGCGCACGTACTCGTATTCCGTGCCTTTCGTGTCGAGCGTGCCGATGAGCAGGATGGTCCGGGGCATGGCCGCCGCGAG
>JANQSQ010000290.1 GCA_028283985.1 Rhodothermales bacterium
GCAGAACCTGAGCATCTATCCCGACGTGGCGTGTTTGACCGGCGAGAAGCCCCACGGAGTGTTCGAACTTTCGAATCCGTCGCTTATTCCGCTGGAGGTATCCGTGTCGGCGCGTTTCGGGTATACGGAGGCGACGGAGAATGGCCGTGAGATGGTGGTAGAGGATGCATCGGCGTCTCGTCTTGGCGATTTGTCGTCCGTGGTGAACATTCATCCGGGCGTACTGGTGCTGATGCCGGGCGAGAAGGGCCTTGTTCGTTACGGGTTGAAGGAGGAAGCGCATGCGGCGATGGCGGAGCAGGGCTACGCGGCGTTCTTCGACGTAGTGTCCGCTCCACGTCGGTACGCCGATCTGGACCGTATGCCTGAGGAGGTTACGGGGGACCGTACGGCTCGCGTAACGATGCGTGTACCAGGGGTGTACGTACCTGGGGTAGGGGCGTCGCAACTGCACGCTACGCTGTTGTCGATATCGTTTGTGGGTTCGATGTCCGCGACGTTCCTGTTGGAGACGGCCGATCATCCGTTTGCGGGCGAGGTGGTAGCGTACGACGGGGACGGTCGTGAGTTGGGCCGCCGCGAGACGCTGGTGTATACGCGCAGCCGGGTACGTATTCCATTTGCTCGCATGCCGGAAGAAGGGGCTGTGTTTTTGCGTTTTACTCCGAGGGGATCGGGCCGGGCGCCTGATCCGGCGCCTGTTCAGTGGAATGCGCCGCGCAGCGACATAGGGGACGTGGGTGACACGGACGGCGCAACGACATCCCGGGCGCTTGTCCGTAAACCGTGAAGCAGAGGTCTACGCCTCCATCTCCAGTTCCACTTCCTTCGGGTAGCATACGAACGGCTTCACCACCACTTCCCCAAGCGAAGCCACCGTCGTAGCCTCGACCGTTTGGGAAAGCTCGCGTACGGTACCGCTTCTATCGAGCACCTGTACCGAATCCCGTACGTGTTCGTAAGCAAGGTGGCGCGTGTCGTCCCGGATCAGATAACATTGGGCGTCTTCTGAAGCGCAATCGGCGTCGCTCAACCCCTTGCTCACAAGCCATGCTGCAATGCGGTCTGTCCAGGCTTCTACCTGTTCCTGCGACGGGAGATCGGACAGAAAAGTAACGCGAAAGAAATCCCGTTCGATAAACCGGCGGCAGAGATCTGCCAGGATCCGGTCCGGATGGCGCATACATGCTTTCATGCAGTGCATGACATCCACATCGTCGATTCGACAAAAGTGCTCCCGGACATCTTCCCGGCCTATATCGTCGAGGGTCAGATTATTGGTCAGGAAAAAAAGCATGGAAGGCGAGCAGCAGCCGTCCAGGCTTTTCGAATCCCGCGCAAGGTGTTCGCGCATCCGCCCGAAAGCGGTGCGCAGGAGCCTGTCACCCGCGACCACGGTTTTATGCAGGTAGACCTGCCAGTACATCAGCCGCCGGGAGATGATATAATTTTCGATGGCGTAGATGCCCTTGGCTTCGATAACGATACGTGAACCCGGTCCGCCCTCCTGCGGATGCGTCCGCATGGTTTTGATGATGCGGTCTACGCCCACATCTCCCTCTACGACGCCGGTATAAAAGGAGTCGCGCCGCAGGAAGTCCAGGCGGTCCATATCCAGTTGGCTGGAAACGAGTTGGTGAAAAAAAGGACGTTCGTACGTACCGTCGAATATCTCCAGCGCCAGGTCCAGGGCGCCCTCGAAGCGTTCGTTGAGCGAAACCATGAGCTCCCGGCTCATGTTTTCATGACGATAACCGTCAATAAAGGTATGTTCCAGTACATGGGAGAACGGGCCGTGTCCGATGTCGTGCAGCATCGCCGCCGCTTGTGCGGCAATGGATTCTTCGGGCGATATGGGCGTTCCCTTGTCGGCAAGATTCGAAAGGGCGTCCTGCATCAGGGCCATGGCGCCCAGTGCATGACCGAACCGCGTATGTTCGGCGCCGGGGAACACGAGATGCCCTATACCCAGTTGGCGGATGCGCCGCAGGCGCTGCATCTCCGGCGTTCCGATCAGGTCCATGAGGATGTTTTTCGGAACGGAGATGAACCCGTGCACCGGATCGCAGAATATTTTGAATCGACTTACCACGTATTGCGTGACATGATGCGTTTCGATAAGAACGCCCGGACGATCTGCCTGCTCCGAACTTCGGGACAAGTTACAACCTTGTTACATTGTCATTCTTGCGAACGGACGTGATCGTTTCACCAGGGACCCATATCGCCTGTTGCGTCGACGTGGCGCCCGACTTTGCGTCCCGGGCGAAATACGCCCTGCGGATGCTGCTGACGCCGCTCGGACTGGAACCGCGCTGGATCGAGGCCGATGTCCTCGCCGACATGGCGCCACCCGATGCCCCGGTGTTGTATTACGGACAGCATGCGGCTACGCGGCCGGATCCGCGCATGATTCCGTGTACCCATGCGCCGGGCGCCGCCGTTTTCCTTGCGGGAACGTCTCCCTTCGACGCGAAGGATGCTTTCACCTGCGAGATTGAGGGGGAGTCCGTCCCGGTTTGTTTTGCCGACGAAAACGGACGTTCGGATATAGTTGCTTCCACATTCCTGTGGCTGAGTGGTTGGCAAAACCGCGCGGCAGAATCCATAATTCGGTGTAGAAGAGGCATGT
>JANQSQ010000296.1 GCA_028283985.1 Rhodothermales bacterium
GGAACGGGGGTAACCCATTCGGCGTGGGGCGATTGTTTTCCGTACGGATCGGGTTTGCCCCGCAGGTAAGGCACAGCCGACGATGACCATACGGATTCGTTGTCGGCGGTGTGCCCGCCGCTGGAGGAATGGTAGACGGCCTGAATGGGTTTGCCGCGATACGTCAACACCTCCCCTTCCGTCCTGCGAGCCCCTTCGAGAGCCAAAGGCAGAATCACGTCCTCTCCCCGGTATACCTGGGAACGGGTGTCGTCTACGAGGTCGTAGTCCGGTCCGGATTTAGCCGGCGCGATCAGCACGTAGGTGCGGGCCAGTACGGCCATGGCCTTCGATCCTTCCAGGTCGTCGAGGCCGTATTCCGTGGATACGACGGAGGCTACATAGGCTTCGAGCGGGACGGCATTGATCAGTTCCAGGCTCCGGTCGGTCCGGTCCGGTGAAATGAGCAGATTCCCTGCGTACCGCCTCGGGGTCTGCCCGGCCTCGTCTTCCCCTATCCCGATACCGAAAGAGGCGCCGTCCACCGGTTCGGCGCGAAGAGACTCCGCGTACAAGGTGAGCGCATCCGACGATATCCGGAGTTCGTTCGAAGGCCCGTACGGGGAGATCAGCACGGTCTGCCCGGTCTCCATCTCCAGCAGGGCGTCGGTGTACTCCCCGGCGTGAAGCCGCACGACGCCCTCGTATGCGGAGAGCGTAATGCTTGTAGGCGCCTGCCTGTCGAGCAGGCGTATCCGCACGTCCTGGGCTTGCGACGGCAGGGCATAAAGCGCCAGAACCAGGATCGCTGCTTTGTACGGAAGAAGGGAGCGCAACAAGGGGGTCATCAGGTCGCCAGCGTATCCCGGAGAGGCTTCCGGCACGCCCGACCATGGCCTCATGGCCGTTCGGGGTGTTTTCGCTCTCCTCTTTTAAGATAAAGACCTGTTGGGATCAATGAACACGAGGTCGAGAGGTTCCGGGGACGGGCTCGCCCCCGACTGTCCGCCATCCGGAAGCCTGTGCAGCACATACCGGGAGCGGCAGAGCCTCCCGTCCCGACGGGTCCTCCCTGTTACTTGACCAGCGTCATCGTGCGGGCCACGACCTCCCCCCCGACCTGTAAGCGGTACACGTACGAACCGCTCGGCAAAGCATCCCCGTCGAACCGCACCGTGTGATGGCCCGCGGGCCGGGAACCGTCGACGAGCACCGCCACTTCGTGGCCGAGCAGATCGTACACCGCAAGACGGACTTTACCGGCCTGCGGCAACGTATAGCGTATCGTCGTCTCCGGATTGAACGGGTTCGGATAATTGCCAAGGAGCGTCACTTCGGCAGGCAACTCCTCGTTTTCTGCGCTCGTCACATCCCCCAACAAGGACGGCGCAAGAACAAATAACCCGTCATTCATGCTGGAAACCACAATGATTCCGCTTTCGAAATAGGGATAACTGCTCCAGGCTCCGTCAAAGCTTGGAGCATCCGAGGCAGGATGGACATCGAAGTACGCCACTTCGCGGATGTCATCGAGCGACAACTCGCCGTCGTAGGAAATATCCATGACACGCAATCCGGCCGTATAGTTCGCTTCGTACAATCTGTCCCCGCGGATATACAGGTTATGATCTGCAGCGGTGGTCGGCCCATGCCAGGCGCCCACAAAAACGGGATCGTCCAGCTCCTCTACATCGAAGATCAAGGTACGGGTCTTAGTCTCTTCACCCTCATCCAGTTCGTCGTTTACGAAAAGATAGCGGTGGTCTTCCGTCAGCCATCCCTGGTGCGTGTAGGCGAAATTCGGGTATCCGAACACACCGAGTTCTTCAGGCGAAGCCGGGTCCGTCACATCCGTAATAGCTCCGCCTGTCTCGTCGGCAGTGAAACAAATGTCCTTCCCGGCGTATCTCGTATCCGGTCCGCTGTAACGAACGCATTGCGCATCGTGCGTGTAGCTGCTGGTTGTGCGACCTCTTACGGAGGAATCGTAGCACCCTGCGAACGCGGGCTGCGCCGGATCGCTCATGTCCACGATATGCGGGCCCGCACCGCATGAAAATCCGGGCGGCGCCTGCTGAGCGCCTATACCCACGATATATACATGATCCGATATATCGTTGACCACCACATTATGCGCCGACTCGAAGGCGTCGTACAGTGCGGTGGGACCGAAGGCCACCGGAGGATTCGCCACATTCCGGAGTTGCGAGAGATCGAACACCTGCATGCCGTGCGAGCGGGCAGCATCGGCTACAATGACGGCATGATCGTTCACGACCTTTATGTCGCGCCACCAACTGGCCTGGCTGCCGGGCGTCATCGGCAGCATTCCGACGAACAAGGGATTTTCGGGATCGCGCAGATCGAAAAACGCGGCGCCGTAGACCCCCCCGAGCAGCGCGTACTCGACACCCGTAACCGGATCGGTCCACCCCCAGATGTCATTGAAGCAGTCGTACGAAGACGAAGAAGGGCAAAATCCCTCCATATCCTCCCGGGGAAAAAAAGCCAGCAAATCCAGGTCCTTGCAGGGATACCCGGCGGCTTCTCCATCCACACAGGGCACCCGCCCTGTAACGCGCGCTCTTCGGGAAACTCCGTCGTGCGCGTCATCCACGCGAACCGACGCGGCCTTGCCGTCTCCGACCTGCTGCTGGAAGAATCGAGCCGAAGAAGCATCTGCGGAGGAAACCACGAACAGAAGCACAAGACCGGCAAGAGCGCCAACACTGGCGATGAACCTGATGAGGGCGGACATGACTGGCTTGAGGTATGACCAGGCGTGGATATGGGAGGTTGTTACAGATTATCAACACACTAAGTGTTTTACAAGCCATTTATATATCTTAACTGTAACATTACAGACTATATATGTAACATTATTGTGACTTTATAGTATATCTGTCATTCGGCATCCTTCGGACCAGATCCTTGCAGAATCGGAATTGATCGATCAGCTGATGCCGTTTCGTACATGTCCGCACCCGTAGCCGTCAAATCGCGCATAGCCACGCTGCATAAGCCGCACAAGGATACAGCCGAGAGGCAGACGATGGCTGCTTCGGGATCCCGGGCCTGCGGGATACGTTCGCAGACGCACATTGACGCACCTATTCTTTCGGCCCCGCCATGCTTATCGATACGCATGCACACCTGTATCTCGACCAGTTCGAAGACGATCTGGAAGCCGCGATCGACCGGGCCCGCGAGGCCGGCGTAACGCGGATACTGCTTCCTGCCATCGACGTGCCGTCCGTGCATCGCGCCCTGGAACTGTGCGAGCGGTTCGACGGCCTGTACGCCATGGCCGCCCTGCACCCGACGGAAACGAAAGAGGCGACTTCTTCGGATTTCGATGCGGTGGCGGCGCTATGCGACGATCCGCATGTGGTGGCGGTAGGCGAATCCGGCCTCGATTACTACCGGGACCGCTCTTTCGACGACCGGCAGCAGGAATTTCTGCGCCTGCACATCCGGCTGGCGATGGACCGGAAACTGCCTATCGTCTTTCACAACCGGGAAGCCTTCAGCGACCTGATCCGGATTGTCGAAGAGGAATGGGGGAATTCAAAGGAGATGGACGGCCGGCGGGGCGTGTTTCACTGCTTCACGGGTACGCCCGAAGAGGCCGCGCGCATCGTGCAGGCCGGGTTTGTGGTCGGCATCGGGGGCATCGTAACCTTCAGGAATGCCGGTCTGGCCGAGCGGGTGCGCAGTATCCCACTCGACCGGATCGTACTCGTAACCGATGCGCCCTGGCTTGCGCCTATGCCATACAGGGGCAAGCGAAACGAGCCCGCCTATGTACGCTTTGTGGCGGAACGGCTGGCCTTGGAAAAAGAGGTGTCGCTGGAAGAGGTGGCCGGGGTTACGAGCCGGACGGCCCGGGAGGTTTTCGGGATTGGGTAGGCGCCTTAAATACCTCTTTTGAGTAAAAACTACTCCAAAAAGGAGTAAAAACTACTCCGAAATGGAGTAGAAATTACACATAAGGGGGTAAAAACGGATCATTGAGACCCGGCAAACTCCGCCAGCGCACTGTCGCAAGGAATGGGGCCGCCCGTCCGATTGTAACAAGGTTGAGAAGCAAGGAACCGCCAACGCAGGCATCCGTAACGCACCATTGGAGAGGGCAGCAAATCGCCGCCCTGCCCTCTTTTCGGAAAATACAGAACGGGGGATATCATGATCAGAACAAAAATATCGGAGCAGGACCTCGAAAAGGTCAGGGACATCGTGGCCCGGGACCTGGCGAAACGCTTCAGCCCTGAAGAATTCACCTTCGATCCCATTATAGTCAAGCATGATCTTGACCATGACGGAGACGAGATCCTCCGGATAAAGATTATTTTCGATGGCGATCAGAACAATCTTGATCCCAGCTGGACGGTGGGAATAGTCGGGCGCATTTACCCCGAATTGGAAGCGATTCCCGGAGCGGCCTACCCGATCACCTCGTTTATCGAGAAATCCGAGTGGGAGGATCCGTATAACCATCTTATGGATCATGAAATAGAAAGATGAGCAGATATGCGTAACAGCCTGTCCCCAATCACCTTATGATTGATCGAACATTAATTTTACAAATCGGAAGTACTGGGTTATGGAGCCGCAAGATTTCATTGCAATCTCGGAAGAATTGATTCCGACAGGACAAGGAGGCCCAAACAGATCCTGTCTCCGACGCGCTGTCAGTACAACGTACTATGCCCTGTTCCACTGCCTTGCGCACTCCTGTGCGGATACGCTCATAGGTGGCTCGAGCGCGGTTCGCAAGACAAATGCCTGGATATTGACCTATCGAGCGCTGAATCACGGTTTCGCCAAACAACGATGCCGGGATGAAAACGGCCTCGGCCAATTTCCATTAGAAATCCGGGGATTCGCCGAAACTTTCGCTCGAATGCAGGAAAGCCGCCACCGCGCGGATTACGCTCCGGACGAGGTGCTGCAAAAGTCGGAAGTGATCCGGAGTATTCAGGAAGCGAAAGCCGCTATCAGGAATTTCGAGGGGAAATCTCTTGCGGAACGGCGGGCCTTCGCCGCATATATTTTGTTCAAGGGGCGGGATTAGGCGAAAGATCGGAGCGTTAACGGTGTGATGGCGCCCTCTTCGGTTGGTCAGCCCCGCACCCGAATCCGCGCCTTGCGCAACTTGGAAAACGGGATTGGCGGGCCTCCCCAGACGACTCCGCGGAAGATGGTGAGAAACGTGGAGCGCCACAGCGCATAGACGAAAATGAGTACCGCAAGCGGGAAGGGCAGCCCGCTCCACCACGGGTAGGAGTCGTCCCGTGAGGCGGTTGTAGCGACTACCCAGTAGATGAGCGGGCAGGCGGCAAAGAGCAGGCCGGCAAGCGTTGCGGCGTCGGGCGCGAAGACCACGTCGGCGTCGGTGAAGAGAAGGACGTCGCCGGTGGCTGCATCCGCG
>JANQSQ010000316.1 GCA_028283985.1 Rhodothermales bacterium
TATACCTGCTTGCGTGCATTCCTGTTCTGTGCCTGGCCTGCGGGTCCCGGAACACGGAAACCGAAACGGCTGCTCCGGACAGGGGAAACCTCCCCCCTGTGATGGAGCAAAACGAGAACCCGGGCGCAGAGCTCCAGGAAGATGCGGAACAGGCGGATACGATTATTCTCTTTCTGGGCAATAGTCTTTCGGCGGGAGCAGGAGTCGACCCCGCAAGCGCCTTTCCTGCTCTCCTGCAACATCGTATGGATTCCCTGGGCTGGAATGTGCAGGCGGTCAATGCCGGACTGAGTGGAGAGACGAGTGCGGGAGGTCTGCGGCGCATAGACTGGTATCTGCAACAGTATCCTGTGAGCGTCCTTGTGCTGGAGTTAGGAGGCAATGATGGTTTACGGGGTATTCCGGTCGAGGTTACGCAGAACAACCTGCAGGCAATTATCGATAAGGCGCGCAACGCGAACCCGGACATGGAGATTATCCTTGCCGGTATGCAAATTCCACCCAATCTCGGACAGGACTACACCCGGGCCTTCCGGAAAATCTATCCGACCCTGACCAGCGCGGAGAATACTCACCTGATTCCTTTTCTTCTCGAGGGTGTAGGAGGCGTGGATTCTCTCATGCAGATGGACGGCATTCATCCGAACGAATCCGGGCATCGGATCGTCGCGGAGAACGTCTGGGATGTGCTTCATCCGGTCATGGAAGTATTGCGTTCCGGGAATGACGCTACCATTGACCTATACTAGGGCCTGTTCATACTATGCAGCGGCGCTCGGCGGGGCCTGTTTTCCCGCCATGCGGTGTTGCCGCTCCACATTGCACTCCATCCAGGAATAGAATTGCCCGATATGGAAAAACTCACCGGCCTGATCGCCGCTCCGTACACCCCTATGCACCCGGATGGCAGCATAAATTCCGGTATCATCCCGGACATGGTCCAGCATCTGCAAAAAGAAGAAGTTGCCGGTGTTTTTATTTGCGGTACCACGGGAGAAGGCGCCTCTTTGACCGTTGATGAACGCATGCTGCTGGCAGAACAATGGGTTGCCAATGCCGGCGACGAATTGGTCGTCATCGTGCATGTAGGGCACAATAGCGTATATGAAGCACGCAAACTGGCCGAGCACGCCCAATCGATTCCGGCACACAGTATCGCAGCGCTTGCCCCTTCGTTTTTCAAGCCGGCCTCCATCGATAGCCTGGTATCGTATTGCGCATCGGTGGCGGAAGCAGCACCGGCCCTGCCCTTTTTCTACTACCACATTCCCTCCATAACCGGCCTTAATCTGGCCGTGCCTGAATTTCTGCATGCCGGGAGCAAGCACATACCTACCCTATCGGGTGTCAAGTTTTCGGCAAGCGATCTGATGCAATTCCACCGCTGTGCAACGATGGAATCCGGCCGGTATACGATGTTTTTCGGTTCGGATGAGATGCTGTTAGGCGCCCTGGCGATGGGGGCCGAAGCAGCCGTAGGCAGCACGTACAACTACGCCGCCCCAAATTCTGCGGGTATGATGGAAGCATTTAAAAAGGGAGATATGGAAACGGCTCAGCGCTTTGCCGACCACGCAGTAGCCCTTGTAGAGGTACTGCTCAAACACGGCGTAATCCAGGCCGGCAAAGCTATCATGGCCATGCGCGGCATCGATTGCGGCGAAGTCAGGCTGCCGCTCATGCCGCTTTCCGCCGAGCAGAAAAAGTCCCTTTACGAAGACGTCAGGGCGCTGGCTATCTTCAAAAACGTTGATCTGGAACGCCCCTCGTGATGAACCATGAAGCCTTGACATCTTTTCTGAACACCGGTCTGGTGCAGGAAGTCAGCTCTTTTGGCCTCACAAACAGCATTGTACTGGGTGTTTACCTCGCTCTGCTCGTTGCCATGGGCATTTACTTTTCGCGGCGAGCCGGTACGGCGCAGGATTTCTTCCTCGCCGGTGGACGAATGCCGTACCGGTGCGCCGCGAAAAGTAAATGCCCATGGCAACGAGCAAGGCGAGGTAAACGCCCAGCACAATGCCGTTTGTGAGACCAAAAGAGCTGGCTTCCTGTGCCAGACCGGCAGTCAGAAA
>JANQSQ010000330.1 GCA_028283985.1 Rhodothermales bacterium
CGGCGCGCAGTTTCACCATGTATTCGTGGTTCTCCGGTTCGTACGAGACATTGCCCGTTTCATGCTCTTTTTCCAGCCCGCCGAGGCGGTGTTCGAGCCCCGCCGTTCCCGGTTTGGCCCAGGGGCGCGCCAGGGTCTTCTCATCGCGCACATAGGGCAGAAAAACGTCTTCGCCGTCCACGGTCCTATTCGGCGCCGAGGCGAAAGACGGCTCGAAATTTTCGAGATCGTCCACGTTCGGAATAAGCCAGGGTTCAGAGCCCGTGCCCAGGTAGCCGTCCGAGAGAAGGATGACCGGGGTCATGTATTTGACGGCAATGCGGCATGCCTCGAACGCGGCGTAGAAACAGTCGCCCGGCGTTCCCGGAGCGACGATCGGCAAGGGCGCCTCGCCGTTGCGTCCGAAGATGGCCTGCAACAGGTCGGCCTGTTCGGTTTTCGTAGGGAGGCCGGTGGAGGGGCCGCCCCGCTGCATGTTCACGATGACCAGCGGCAATTCCGCCATGACGGCCAAAGCGATCGTTTCGCTCTTGAGCGCCAGACCCGGCCCGCTCGTCGCCGTAATACCGAGGTTGCCTCCGAAACTCGCGCCGAGCGCCGCGCCCGCCGCGGCAATCTCGTCCTCGGCCTGGAACGTCTTCACCCCGAAGTTCTTGTGGCGGCTCAGTTCGTGCAGAATTTCCGATGCGGGCGTGATCGGATACGATCCGTAGAAAATGGGCAGTCCGCACTTGCGGCTTGCCGCGATTAGTCCCAAAGCCAGCGCTTCCGTACCGATGATCGCCCGGTACTTGCCTGACTTGAGTCTGGCCGGACGCACTTCATAGCGGACCGCGAATTCCTCTACCGTTTCCCCGTAATGGCTCCCTTTTTTCAGCACCCGCTGGTTTGCCTCCAGAATCTCCGGCTTGCGGGCGAATTTTTTGTTCAGCCATTCGAGCGCCGGCTCGATCGGCATGGAATACATCCACAGGGCGAGGCCGAGCGCAAACATATTCTTGCACCGGTCCATCGTCTTTTTGTCGAGGCCGGTATCGCTCAGCGTCTCGTGCGTGAGGGTCGTCAGCGGAATCCGGACCACATGGAACGCCTTCAGCGAATCGTCCTCCAGTGGATTCTCGCTGTATCCCGCCAGATCGAGGTCTCTCTTTCCGAAGGAGTCCACATTGACGATCAGCGTACCGCCCTTGCGTACGCGGTCCACGCTCACCTTGAGCGCCGCCGGGTTCATCGCCACCAGCACATCCACCTCGTCGCCCGGCGTCCGCACGTTTACGGACCCGAAGTGCAGCTGGAAACCGCTGACCCCGTAGGTCGTGCCCGCCGGGGCGCGAATCTCCGCAGGGAAATCCGGCAGCGTCGCCAGATCGTTTCGGGCGTACGCGCTGGCCAGCGTAAACTGACCGCCGGTCAACTGCATTCCATCGCCGGAGTCGCCCGCGAAAAGAATAGTGGCTTCAGGGATTTCCTGGACAGTTTTTTCCTGCGTCTTGACTCCCATGGCGCGGCGTCTTTGCGAGGGATTTCCGGGGGAGGGTGCAACCTGATTACGGGCGGGATCGAATCGAGTCGATGGACGCGCTCCAGGATAGCGGCAGCTCGGGGAAGGCCAGTTGCGGTTGCGGATCGGACAGCATAAAAAACGTGCAACGCCGGAGGAGGCGGCAGGTTCAATGCGACGGACCGAAACCGTCAAAAAGCAAACCGGGGCCAGTGCTTGGCGGCGTTGCGGGGCTGTTCGTGCAATAACGTATAGCCGCTATGCGGTACGGGTTCGGAAGCGGCCTGATATAAAAGGTACGCCGGGAAACGGATAAAGTCGATTCTTTCGGAAAAAAATGTTACCGCAATGTTTCCTGACCTCTTTGGAGAGGATATCCGTTTTCCGGAGCCGGGGCAGCGCCTGCGGATCGATTTTTGTGCGGGAAGCCGTGCCGGAAGTGTTTTCGGGAGAACTTGAAAATCCGTTATTGCAAGACGATTTCGATAGCGTTCGGACGCGCGGAAAAACGCGGCGCGAGCCGGTATCCGGATTTTCGGTGAAGTTGCTGCATAGTGGTAACAGGCCCTATATCATCTCCACGTCGATCAGGTAATCCTCCGTGTCGAGCTGGATAGTGCGGTACTCGTTCGTAATGCGGTATTTTTTGATCCTGTCCGGGATCATCTCCGCAGGCGTGTCCATCCTGAACAGCGCATCGGCGACCACATGCCAGTCTTCCGGGGTCAGATGCACCGTCGCCTGATCTCCCTCGGCGACGAACGGGGCGTAATCCAGCACCTTGTTCAGGTGATTGATAGCCTGTTTCTGATGCAGGTTGGGATCCATGGCGTTCTCCGTCAGGGCGATTTTCAGGGTCTCCTTGTCAATACCTGCCTTCGTTGCCTGTTCCCCGGGCCGCCCGCTCAGTCGTTCCCGATGGCTGCTTTTCAAGCAAATTATGGTGCGCAAAACCCTGATTGCGGAAAAATATCGTCACCGTTTCATAGTGACAATTTCGTAGTGACAATGCGCCGCCGATTCCCTAACTTGTAGGCCGGTTCCCGGTATCCTCAAATGCGGCTTGCAGACCGGGCTCATGCCGTGTTTCGGGGCGACACGCGGGTGGATTATCGGGTTTGAAAACGAGAATGCCTTGCGGATTTTCGCTGCCCGGATTCCGCGCGCCACCCGGCACACAAAAGCCAACCTTCACCCTGGTCCATCCTTCCCCGATGCGCCAGTACCTCGACTATCTCCAGCATATTCTGGATCACGGCGTTCGCAAGGACGATCGTACGGGCACGGGCACGATCAGCACTTTCGGGTACCAGATGCGCTTCGATCTGGCCGAGGGGTTTCCCCTGCTGACCACCAAGAAGCTGCACCTGCGCAGCATTTTCCACGAGCTGTTCTGGTTTCTGAACGGGGATACGAACATCCGCTACCTGAACGAGCACGGCGTGACGATCTGGGACGAGTGGGCCGACGAGGACGGGGACCTCGGTCCCGTGTACGGGAAACAGTGGCGCCGCTGGGAAGGGGACAACGGGAGTATCCACGACCAGATCGACGCGGTGCTGCGGGGCCTGCGGGAGAATCCCGATTCCCGCCGCCACATCGTCAGCGCCTGGAAGGTGGACGAACTGTCGCAGATGGCCCTGCCGCCCTGTCACGCACTCTTCCAGTTCTACGTGGCGCAGGGGCGGCTATCCTGCCAGCTCTACCAGCGAAGCGTGGACAGTTTTCTGGGCCTGCCTTTCAACATTGCCTCCTATGCGATCCTGACGCACATGTTCGCGGAACAGTGCGATCTGAGGCCGGGGGAATTTATATGGACCGGCGGGGATTGCCACATTTACCTGAACCACCTCGATCAGGTGCAGGAGCAGCTCCAGCGCGAACCGGGGGCGCTGCCGCGTCTTGTCATCCGCCGCAAACCACCCTCTATCTACGAGTACGAATACGAGGATTTCGAGATCGTGGATTACTATCCTCACGCGCACATCCGGGCCCCGATTGCGGTGTAAGGGGGTATGTTTCGCGCCGCCCTTGGCGACCCTGTATCAATGGATCTGTCAGCGGATCCCGGAAAGGTCAAGTGCCGAATGGCAAAATTCACAAATCGCCTTGAATCTTTAGCCCGGCAGGGTTAGTATGAGATATAGCAAATCGGGTCCCCCAAAGGGCCTAAATCGATGAAACGGACAGAGCAAATATTTATTGGCCTGGGCATTGTCGTTGCGATTTTTTCTGCCTGCATGCCAATCGTGTTGGTTCTTCTTTTTAACTTTCAGGCCAACATGTACGAGCGCCTGGACGACCTATCAACTCGAATGGGTCGGATTGAGGGGCGCTTGGAAATCCCTGTTGCCGAAGCCGACCCTGCCTCAATTGTGGCGGACTCGTTGCAAATCGTTGACAGGGACTCCTCCAATCACAGTGGCGACACGGGCCTGATAATCAGTTCGTTTGGGAACTAATCAATATTCCGAAATCAGGTCCACGTACCTGAGCCTCTTCTGATTCATTCTCCGCAGAATTGACTCCATCTGACGGATCGTGTCGAGTTTGCGGATATTTTGCCGCCCGGCAAACTCGTTGACGCAGCGGTGCAGGTGCTTGTGGCTGATCTTGTGGAACGTATGTCATTTTGCCTCTCGTATAGGGAAAACCCCGAAAACAGCCCCTTGGCAACTTTGGTATATAAGCCCCCGTTTTCACCCCTTTTGAGTAGAAATTACCCCTTTTTGGAGTAATTTCTACTCCATTTCGGAGTAGTTTTTACTCAGAACGGCGAATACAAGGCGATATACATCTTGTAGCCCAGGCTCGTAACTTTAGAAATGGTCGGGCAAATTTGGACAGTCGGTTAAGGTAGTTTCAGAACACATGGAGGCTGTCCTATGAAAAGACGCAGATTTAGCGTGGAGTTCAAGCGCAAGGTGGTTTTGGAGGTCATGCGCCGGGACGAGGCGATCCGGGTGATCGCGGTGCGCCACGGTCTCAATCCGAACCGGATGAGTAAGTGGAAGGCCGAGACCTACGAAGGGCTGCTGGAGTTTTTTCGCCAAGGCAAAAGCGCCGGTGTGGGAACCGCCTCAAGGCCACATTACTATAAATCTCTATACCCAGCCGCGGCTTGCGACAGCAATATGGCTGAGACAATACATACATGCTCTCAAAATCCTAAAAAAGTTAAACACCATGGCCAAAGAACAAAACCCTCCTCCCGGCCGTCAACCTATCACGGAAGGCTCTTCGACCAGGGGCTTATCACATAACAATGCTAACACGACAAAGCCTCCACCTCCACCTCCGCCCCCGCCGAAGAGGTAAAGGTGTGTCATCTGTGTAAACACAGTGAAAACAACATCATATCTTCGATTATCAGGACCGGTTCGGATTAGTTACAGCGCCCAAAACATAAAAACGTCTGATGAGCTATGGAATGGTTATCTTCCAGTGAAGCCATAGAAGTTCTTGTATTTCTCTTACCAGGCTTTGTGGCTGTTAGTGTTTTTTATTCATTTACTTCACATCCCAAGCCCAATGTATTCGAACATATTGTTCAATCTTTGATATTTACTATAGTAGTATCGACTATATTATGGTTTTTTAAGGCGCAAATTGATTCATGGAATGAAAATATTACCTTACTCCTGTCAATTGAATGGCGGACGCCGCCTGTATGGATGGCCTTCGGAGTGGCCCAGCAGTCCTAAAGAAGGACATTTCTTTATTCAGGACGGCGAATGGCTATTAGAGGATAATGAAAGAGAACCTATAGAGGGGGTCGTCGCTATTCTTATCTCCGTCTCGGAAGTCGAAATGGTGGAGTTTCTTCCCCAAGTGCCCGTAAATCAATCTGCCGAGTAAGCCAATGGCAAAAGAGAAAAAAACTTCCCCGAGGGCACAGCCTTCTGATCGAGCAAGTAGTTCGGAGTATTTGCAGTATGCAGCCAGTCCTCCGCCTCCCAAAGCCACTGTTGCGATAAAAGCGCCTCCGCCACCGCCGCCACCGCCCAAAAAGAGGTAAATCTGGCGGTTTACGCAGTTTCAAGGAAAAGATTGGGATCGAGCGGTGGCTTACGACAAGGAAGTTGACTTGAGAAGTAGTATAGCCCCAA
>JANQSQ010000338.1 GCA_028283985.1 Rhodothermales bacterium
CGCGGAGCAGTGGCTCAGCCACACGGACGAGGGAGTGCCTTATGCAGGGAAAGATCGTCCGGCAATCGTCACGAGCGTACAGCATCTCCGGTCCATCGCGGCTTTTTGAACGCCTGCGTCATATGGAATGAAATCCTATGGAATCAAGTCATATAGAATAAAGCAATGTGATCGGCTCACCCTGGACATACGCTGAAGACACATAACGGAGCATCCCACTGCCGAACACAACCGATCGGAAGCCGCAATGGATCAGGACGATCTGCCTGTTGGGCGAATTCTGAGTCGTAGAGAAGTGTTGCAACTGCTATCCGGGGCCGGAGAGGCAGGCGCCGGTAAACCCTACAACGAGAGCGCGAACGTCAGGTACAGGTTGCGTCCCTGGCTGGGCAGGTTCCCGAAACTCAGGTGTTCGTGATAGAAGGCGTCGAACAGATTTTCCAGCCCGCCTCGCACTTCCATGCCGGAGGACACCTCGACGCTGCCACGTATATTCACCACAAAATACCCATCGGTGCCGTCTTCGTCGGCCAAAATACGAGCCACGCGATTCTGCGGCAGAGCCATCCGGGCCTCGACCTCGCTCCACCAGCGCTCTCTGTCAAGACGCACGCTGAGCAAGCTCGTTAAGGGAGGAATCAGATACATCGGTTCGCCTATCTCCAGGTTCTGCCCTCGGGTCCAGGCCGCCGTGGCAGCGAATTCAAGACCTTCCGCCAACCGGGCGACGGCGCTCAATTCGGCGCCTGCAAGAAAGGCGGCCCGCGCATTGCCGTACAGCCGGAATCGCAAGGTCCGGGAACCGCCCGTCAACCCTTCGTCCCGGAAACCGGCGATATAGTCCCGGATGTAATTCGCATACACGCTCGCCCGGAGGGCATAGCGACGGGTCCATTGCTCAAGGCCCAACTCGATCTGACTGCTGCGCTCCGGTTTCAGGTCGGGATTTCCCGTGTAGAAATACCCGTCCACATAATTGTACACGTAGTGCCCGTAGTTTTCAACGTGCGTGGGCAGCCGACCGACATGGGCCAGCGCAAGCCGCAGACGGGCGCCGGCGGCAACCGTCCAGGAAAACGTAGCGCTTGCGCTGCCGAGGACATAGGTTGTCGCCGGATCGTCGACGCCCCAGCGACCCTGTAGCATGGCCACCGATTCTTCGCGCTCCACGCGACGGGGGGAATAATCGAGGCGGGCATTAAGGCGGGCATGCAAACGGGGACGCAAGGGCATGCTGAAGTCTGCGGAGGCGGCAGCGTGGCGTACCCGCACATCGCCCAGATTCAGCAAGTACATATCCCGGATGTTTTCGAAAAGACTGAACATCCACATATCGCCAAAGCTTCTGGTCTCGTAGGCGTCCAGATTCACGCGAAGCCGGCGCGCGCCGAAAATCAGGTCAAGCGTGCTCAGGCCGCCGGCGGTCTGCGTAGCCCCGTACATGGGCATGTTCATCCCCCGCATGACGCGGCGGTCCAGCACGTCGCGCTCGAAATCGTCCATCCAGTGGTCGACCGTATTGTAGTACAGGCGCGTTTCCCACTGCTCCATCCAGCCGAATCGGGGCATCCAGGCATGCGTCAGGCTATATATTTTCGCCTTCGCAAGCGTCGCATCCATCAGCAGAACCGGATATCCCACATCCCATGCGTTATCTCCCAGAAACGATGCAATCAGCTGATGGCGGCTCCCTATCCGGCGGGCGGCATCGAACTTGTAATTATTCTTTCGATACCCCGAGTTGCGTATGGCCACGCCGCCGCCCGGGACGAAATCGTTCGCCGTTTTGTACGAGAAACTCCCCCGAACGCTGGTTTTGCCTCTCGCCAGACCGACGGTCACACTTCCCCGGCGCAGCGAGGCCGCTGACTCGTACCCCGCTTCCATGTCGGCATGGAACGGCTCGTCGAAGCGGGGTTTCCGGGTAGCCAGATATATCGTCCCGCCGATCTGGGATGCCTGGGTCAGGTCAAAACCGCCTTTGGAAATCTCCAGTTTTTCCAGATTCCCGATTTCAACATAGGCGGACACGGGGTCCATCTTGTCCACGCACGCACCGGCTATCTTGATGCCGTCGATCACCAGACCCACCTGTCCACCGCTCAGGCCCCGGATGACCGGCTCCCAGGCAAAGTTGGCGCGCTGGATGAAATCGGCGCCAGGCGCGCGGTCCAGCAGATCCTCGGTGGCATGCATGTGGCGGGACGAAGCCGCCGGATCGTTGATACGAGGCCCTGAACTGCTCACCACCACCTCCTCGATGGGAATAATGGCCGGTTGCAACCCGATCATTAGCGGCTCCGGGGGGTGCGGCATCGAAACCGTAACAAGGCGGGACATATACCCGACCGCGGAAATGCGCAGCGTATGTTCTCCGGGGGGCAAGCGCAACAAAAAATGACCCGTCTCGTCACTTGCCGCGCCCACATGCGTATCCATCGCCATGACCGTAGCCATCGCAACGCCTTCGCCTGTCGCCGCATCCGCAATGTGTCCATGCAGTTCATGCTGGGCATGGAGATGCGCAGGCAATCCGCCGAGCACGCCAAGCGTCAGCAACAGCAAGATTCCATATCGTATCGACCTGTCTGGCATGATGAACCTCAATACACGGTAAATCCTCGAAAAACAACGGTGTCGGCAGGCATGCCGGGACGCTGGACATAGACCGTCATGTCCCAGCCTCCCGACATGATAAAGTTGACCGACCCGCGATACGCTCCGTTGCGCAGGCTCCGGGGCCGCTCGTACGGCGTACTGTGACCCTCTCCGGCGCCCATATCCATGTAAGGGTACAGATCGAGCACGGCGTTTTCGATGGGGGCAAAACCCCGATCGGTCAGATGGTGCAGCGCCACTTCGAACACATCGTTGCCGGTAACGGGACGAACGGGCTGTAGCCACGATACGTAATACGCCGGCGTCCCTTCGACATGCTGCACCCATACATCCGGCGCCACCTCGACGGGAAAGACCAGCATGCCTTTCCGGCCGCCGGCTTCGTACTCGACATGGAGCTCCCAGCGGCCCTCTTCGCCGACAGGCTGCAAAAAGAAGGGAACGCCCTCGAAACGCCCGTCGATTTCTCCGGCTGTCGCCGAGGCTTCGCTCAGGGGAGCAACCAGCGTGCGCGCTTCGGTAACCCAGTGCGGCGTCATGGTAAAACGCCCGGAGGACAACGCCGCACCGCCCTGCGATACCTCGATCCAGACCGTACTATGACCGATGCGAATCGAATCGGGCGCCATGAGACGAAAGGTCAAACCGCCCTCCGTTTGCCGTCCTAACTCGACGAACGCATCGCCCAGCTCCATGACTTCCGGGTGTCCCTGGAAGAAATCGGTCTCGGTAATATCGGGGGCGCATCCCGCGCCAAACGCAAGGAGCACACCCAGTGCAGCGTAGCGTCGCATGGCCTCAGGGGTTATCCAGACCGGTGCGCACAGAGGCGTCGGTCAACGATTCAAGAAACGCGATCAGGTTGGTTTTCTCCATCGCGGTCAAACCAAGCGGACGGACAGCGGGGTGTTGCCCGCGCACGTTGGCGCCGCCCCGGTCGTAGTGCTCCACGACGACTTCGAGCGTAGACAACCGACCGTCGTGCATGTAGGGCGCCGTCAAGGCCACGTTCCGCAGGGAGGGCACGCGAAACTTGCCGAAATCTTCCGGATTCTGCGTGATGCGGGCGCGGCCCGAATCGCCATTGGCGAATACGAGCCCGTTGTTCTCGAAGGCGTGACTCGCCAGCAAAAAACCCGCATGGCACGTTGCGCAGTCCGCCTCGCCTTCAAA
>JANQSQ010000351.1 GCA_028283985.1 Rhodothermales bacterium
TTTCTCGATGCCCATGCAGGCAATGTGTACCGGCGCCAGATGCACCCCCAGGTCCGCATTCCCCTCGTTGGTCACCACCACCAGCCCGCCGGTGGCGGCCACCGCGAAATTGACGCCTGTGATCGCGGCGTCGGCGCTCAGGAAACGGGCGCGCAGATCCTGGCGCATGGCTCCGGCCAGAAACTGCGGATCGGACGACCCTGCAGGCGTGCCCAGCTTCTCGTGAAACAGTACGGAAATCTCCTCTCTCCGGATATGTATCGCCGGCGCCACAAGATGACTGGGAGGCTCCTCCCTGAGTTGCACGATGCGTTCTCCCAGATCCGTATCCACGACCTCGAGGCCGCGCGCTTCGAGATACGGGTTCAGGTGGCATTCCTCCGTCAGCATGGACTTGCTCTTGACCACGCGGCGAACCCCCCGCGCTTCCAGCAAATCGTACACGATGCGATTGTGCGCCTCCGCGTCCGAGGCCCAGTGGACCTGCACGCCGTTCGCCGTGGCGCAGGCTTCGAACTCGACCAGATATTCGTCCAGTTTCGACAGCGTGTGTTCCTTGATCTGCGAGGCAAGCTCGCGCAGCCGCTCCCACCCTTCCACATTCCCCGAAACCGCGTCGCGCTTTTCGCGGATGCGCCAGAGCACGGAATCGTGCCAGGTTACCTGCTCGCTATCGGCATTGAAGCGCGCCGCCCGGTCGGAATGATCGACGGGACCGGCATGCTGTGCAGCGTCATGCATGATGCGCCTCCGCACTTCCGTTCAGAATCTCGGCCACATGCAGCACCCGCAACGGCATGTCCCGCCGGCGGATGAGCCCGTCGAGGTGCATCAGACAGGACATATCGGCGCCTGTGATAACCTCTACGCCATGCCGCAAGTGGTCGTCGAGGCGATCGGCGCCCATCCGGACCGAAACCGCCTCTTCCTGCACCGCAAAGATCCCTCCGAATCCGCAACATTCGTCCGGGCGGCTCAGACCCACCAGGTCCAACCCGTCTATCATGCCCAGAAGATGCGCCACATGATCGAACGGCGGCTCGCGGCGCCCCGACGAACTTGCCAGACGCAGCCCCCGGAGCCCATGGCAGGAGGCATGCAGACCCACCCGACCGGAAAAGGACGCATGCAGGCGGTCCACCTGCAACACTTCCACAAGAAACTGGCACAATTCGTAATACCGGACGGTGTCCGTCCGTTCGACATGCTCCCTCAGGTGCAGTACGCAACTCCCCGAAGGCCCTACCACGTAATCGAATTCCCGGAAGCAGGCGGCCGTATGCCGGTGCGTCGCCTCGGCGTCCTCTGCGCACCCGGAATTCGCCATCGGCTGGCCGCAGCACGTCTGCTCGCGGGGGTACGCCACGTCACACCCGAGACGCTCCAGAAGTTCGAGCGTCGCGACCGCCACCCGCGGGTAGAACTGGTCGATATAACAGGGCACGAACAGGCCGACCTTCATCGCAGGAACGCCTCCGGCAACCCGCCGTCCACTTGAAGGATCTGTCCGGTGGTTTTACCCAGGCGGCGGCTCGCCAGCAGAAAAACGGCCTCGGCCTGATCTTCGACGAAAATAGTCTGGCGAGTAAGCGTACGCTCCGCGTAGAAGTCCGCCAGCCGGCGACGCAGCGTGTCCGTATCCTCCTCTTCCTCGCAGGGCAATCCGTACCGGGCCAGCGAATCCATGACACGATCCCTCGGAAACATGGCGCTCCCGCCGAGGACCGTTGCAGGCGCCACGGCGTTGACGCGAATCTTCGGCGCCAGGCGCATGGCCAGCTCGCGCACGAGATGGTTGGCGGCGGCCTTGCTCGTGTCGTAGGCAAGGCTTCCCGACTTGACGACCACGGCATTGGCGCTTGTCGTCAACACGAGGCTCCCCGGCAGGTCCTGCGCCGACCAAATCCGGGCCGCCTCGTCCGCCACGATCCAGGAACCGGTCACATTCACGCCGAATGCACGGGCCCAGGCCGCATCGGGGATATCGCCCCCGGCATCCGGGGTCGGATACAGCCCGGCCGTGACCACCACATGGTCTATCCCCCCACAGGCCAGCACCACTTGCTGCAACGCGCTGCGCACCGATGCCCGGTCCGTGATGTCGGCGCCAAAAGCAAGGACATTGTCCGCGTTCGTCCCGCGCATCTCCTGCGCCGTGGCGCGGGCCGCGTTTTCGTCCAGATCGACCGCCGCCACTACCGCCCCCTCGTCCGCC
>JANQSQ010000352.1 GCA_028283985.1 Rhodothermales bacterium
TGCGGACGAGATCCGGGCGGAACCCGCCCGCATGGAAAAAGCGCTGGAGAAGCTCGAGTTCAAGAATATGCTGGGTGAGTCGGACGACGAGCGCCCCGCCATTCTCACGATTCATCCCGGAGCCGGCGGTACGGAGAGCCAGGATTGGGCGGAAATGCTTTTGCGGATGTATACCCGCTGGGCCGAGAGCAACGGCTACCAGGCCGAGCTGGTCGAGCATCAGGTCGGAGACGTGGCGGGCATCAAGAGCGCCAGCCTGCGTGTGGTCGGATCGTATGCCTATGGTTACCTGAAGTCCGAGACGGGCGTACATCGGCTCGTGCGGATATCGCCTTTCGATTCCAGCGGCAGGCGGCATACGTCTTTCGCCAGCGTGTTTGCGTATCCGGAGATCGACGACGCCATAGACATTGTGCTGAATCCGGACGATGTCGAACTTCAGACCTTCCGCTCCGGGGGCAAGGGCGGCCAGAACGTGAATAAGGTGGAAACCGGCGTGCGGCTGATCTGGAGCGGGAAATTATCGAACGGCGAAGCTGCGCGCGTCGTCGCGGAATGCACCGAGGAGCGCAGCCAGTTGCAGAATCGGGATCGCGCCGAGACGATGCTCAAAAGCCGTATTTATCAACTGGAGCAGGACATCAAGGAGGCGGAAAAGAACCGGCTCGAGGGCTCGAAGAAGAAGATCGAATGGGGCAGCCAGATCCGATCGTACGTGTTCCAGCCCTACACGATGGTGAACGATCACCGTACGGATGTCAAGGTGACGGATGTGCAGGCGGTCATGAACGGAGATATCGAACCGTTCGTGAAGGCGTTTCTGATGCAGCGGACAGACGCATAGACGGACAGCGCGATGGTCAAGGTCGACTTTCTGGTAATCGGCAGCGGGGTGGCGGGGCTTTCGTATGCGCTGAAGGTGGCCGAGCACGGTTCCGTGGCCATCGTTACCAAGAAAGAGACGGCCGAATCGAACACGAATTACGCGCAGGGCGGGATTGCCGCCGTTATGGCGCCGCCCGATTCGTACAATAGCCATATCGAGGATACCATAGCGGCCGGAGGGGGGCTTTGCGATCCCGAGGTCGTGCGCTTCGTGGTGGAAGAAGGTCCCGAACGGGTACGCGAACTGATCGAACTGGGCGCCGATTTTACGCGCCGGGACGGGGCATTGCATCTTGGGCGCGAAGGGGGGCATTCCGCGGATCGCATTG
>JANQSQ010000366.1 GCA_028283985.1 Rhodothermales bacterium
GGAGACAGGATTTCGATAGCTATGTCAGGCGCTCGGTGAATCCTGCCGCAGAAAATGTCTTCCGGGGAGGCAGATCGGAGCAAAACGGACGCATCCGGAATGCGAACCGTGCCCGGGTCTTCGCTAATCACGTAATCGCATTCCCCGAGAACCTCGCCGTGCCCGGATCGCTGCGTCCAGTTTTTCAACCGCCATATCAGCTTAGCCTGCAAGCGCCCGTGCCGGAACGTAACTCCCGGCTCCCTCACAATCATGCCCCGAACCAATTCGCATCGATAGGCATGGTTCGATTCGGGAAGGTTGACGTACTCTTCAAGCGTCATGTGACGCAACTGGCGGGCAGGCTTGCCCGCGCCCTGCCCGGTTTGGAAATCGGCGCTTGCTGTCGCCATGTAAATACCTCCGCTCAGGATTCAGAAAAACGAGGTCCGCGCCAAAAGCATAAGCACTATGTCCCGGCGGGTTTCCACAAGACGCACAAAAAGTGAAAGGACGACCATTGCGCCACCGACCGGCGCGGAATTGCCCGAATCGATGCAAACGGGACGATGGAAAAGCGCACGTATGCCCGCCGTGTACACGTGGAACGAAACGGCGGGAGCGATTCGGATCATAAATGCCACAATCCATGACGCGAAGCATGTCCAAACGCTCCTCAACGCCTGCCCCGTCCCCGTGAGGAACCCTTGTTCGACGTACGTTTCGACCGTGTCCGGTTCGCCTCGCGCCCGGAACGGCCGCTGCTGCGCCGGGACTTCCCGGAGACTTTTTTCTTGCTCCCCGACAACGATTCTATCAATATGCCTCCCCCCCAATCAACCAGATCAAAAATAACCGGAATCATGTAATCAAGGAAACCGCTCCTCTCGATCCACGTGGGGCCTGCAGGATACCCAATCATGTGTTCTTCCCGGTGCTCGAGCACCGACGGAGGGGTCATCCGGCCCTCCGGTTCGATCGGCAACGGAGTGGCGGCCCGATGCCCCCTGTCGAGGAAGGCTTCTTCCGGAATATCCGCAGAGGGGAAATCCTGTGCGGCAATCCGGGTGACCAACGCCTTCTCCGGATACTCCGACAGGTCGTCGTTGTCCACAGCCGTAGACGTTATGTGTCCACCGTCTGCTTCAGGCGCCGCCCGATGAATGTATGCCGGCATTTCCTCTGTTCCGGATGTGGCCAGCGTCCCGCAACCGGTGCAGAGAATCAATAACAC
>JANQSQ010000374.1 GCA_028283985.1 Rhodothermales bacterium
GAAAACCCGTTGATGACCGCGGGATGCGCCCCGAAGTCCGGGGCGGCGTTCACCATGCCCAGCGCCTTGACGACACGCCGGACGCGGCTCAGGTCGCCGAGTTCATCCTTCATCGTAGCAATCAACTGGATCCCCGTCAGCCGGGCCGCCTCGTATCCTTCCTCGACGGACAGGTCCGCACCGACCTTACCGGTCACCAGCGTCCCGTCGGGACGCAGCGGCCCTTTCCCGGACAGGTACAGCAGATCCCCCGTCCGCACGGCATTGACGTAATTGGCGACGGGCGAAGACGCCTTGCGCAGCGTAATACCCAGTTCGGCGAGGCGCGCCTCCGGGTCGTAGCCCTGATCCTGCGCAGAAGAGGTCCCGGCGGAAAACGCCAGCACGAAGGGAACGATCATGGTAAACACCTTGTGTTTGTTCGGCATGGATTTCCGAGTGTGTGCGCTGGGGAAGAGAAAACGCCAGGAGCTGTCGTCTGCATCAGTACCGGGCTTTCCCCCGCCTTCAACCGCAATCACGACGCCCCGGATTCCACCCGCCTCGTAAATGACCGGCGGGGTACAGCCATGAACCGGCGAATAAGCCTACCCCTGCATCGCTTCCGCTTTATCGTCCAACTCGTCGAGCGTAAAGCGGACGCTGACTATATAGGGTTCCTCGCCTTCGTCCCAGTGACCGTAGGTCGTTACGACGAAAACGCCGTCCGGAAGAACTTCCACACCGGGATAGGCAGTATCCCATTGGTGTTTGTTGTCCATCAGGCGCACGCGGTATTGGCCTTCGCGCCCATCGACAAGGTCCTCGTAGGTACCTACCCAGCCGACCCAGTCGCCCTGTGTCGGGGTTTCGTGCGCCGTGTCGCGGAAGGAGATGAAAAGGCGGCCATCGGGACCATACCTGGCCGTGTGCCGGTCTCCGGTGAGCGCACCGGGCACCTCGCGAGGTGTACTCCATGTCCGGCCTTCATCGTCGGAAAACATGATGAAGGAATTCAGGGTGCGGCTGTTCTCGCGCAGCAACAAAGCGATCCGGTTGCCGTCGGGCGAGCGAACAAGACCGGGCTCGCACAAATGCGCCGTCGGATGCGTAGCGATGACTTCCGGCGCGGACCATGTCAGACCGCCGTCTTGCGAGAGCGTTTTGTAGACGTGGAAAACGGGCGGGTCCTGCTCCTGATCTTCCGGGCCGATAAAACGCCCGTCATCGTGAAAAAGCGCCATGTACTCCCCATTTTTCAGCCGCTCAACCGACCCCATGGTAACGATGCCGCCGAAGTCGCCGATGGGTTCGAGTTCGCTCCAGGTGAGGCCGTCGTCTTCGGAAACAGCCATGCGGATCGGATGGAGACCCGAGAACAGGATCAGCCGCTTGACGCCGGCCGGATCGACGACGCGATGGATCGTAGGGACCTCGCGGGAAGTGGCCCAAGTATCGGGCACCGGCAGGCGTTCGCTCCAGGTGAGGCCGCCGTCGGTGCTCCGTTTCATTACGATGGCGCCGCCGCCATGCCCTTTCGGGTAGACCGTGATAATGGTCCGGTTATCTTCGAGCAGGACCGTCGTCGGGTGGCCGAGGTACTGTCCTTCTTCCTTGTCGACCACCACCTGCCGGTGCGTCTCGTCCGCCAGATCGATCAGCGGGATCGCAAACCCCCGAGGGACGGCTGGCCTATCAGCAGCGGGGGTGGGTATGCCTTCGCCTTGCTGCGTACAGGAAAACAGGCCCGATAACAGAATACAGGCGACAAGAAATGACTGGCGAGAACTATGCATAGGCGGAACCTTTTTCATCGAAAACAAGGTGCTCTTGACCCGCAGCGTATTGCATCACGCCGTAGGTCCCGTTGGCCCGCCATTGCGGATGCTCGACCTCCAGTTCGGCCGCCCGCTCAGGCGGGACCTCCACGAGCGTATCGCTCTTGAGCGTACGAAGCAGCGCCAGCGGCGCGGGAAAAGGCCCCAGCGCTTCAGTCATGCGCGTTTCGAGCGGCCAGATCGCGTCGTTCGTCGCCCGCCGGTAATTGGCGTCGCCCTTGCTGATCGCCAGCGCTGCCTCTCCAAGGACATGCGCTATGTGGGACGGTAATTCCCAAAACCGCCCGACCGTGTTCCAGAAATAATCCGCCTCCATGCGAAGGCGGCCTTCCTGCATGTACCCGGAAAGGCGGGTGGAAAGACCGGCGGCGGCCCCTCCCCGGGCGGTCATGGCCTGCAGCATGTCATGAAGGTCTGCGGGAATCACGTCGCTCACCAGGACAGGCAGCATCTTCACGTGGAGCACGATTTCCGTAGCTAACCCCTCCGCAAGCAGCAGATCGGTCCATGCCAGATCCATTGCCTCCTCGGTGCCCGCATTGTCCATAACGATATGCACGGAACCCGGGGAACGCTCCAGCAATCCCGCTACGATCTCTTCCGACCGGTCCGTCAGAAGGTGTTCGTCGGTTGCATGCACGCCCTGCTCGGCCACGGTCATGATGCTCAGATCGATGCGATTGCCCCACAACATGGCCTTCAGCATACGCGCAAGGCGCTCCGGCAGCGCCCCTTCGAAAGCCAGTACCTCCTCCAGCGTACTCCACAACGCCTCGGAAGCCATTTCTTCCTGCTTGAAAGGCGCAAACGGATCTCTGCCCGATGCAAGAAACCCGGACGCTTCGACGATCAGGCGGTACACGAGCATTTCCGCAAACAACCACTCCGTGCCCAGCCAGGTCTCCCCTTCGCGTGGTGCGTACCGAGGCAGCCACAATGCATGATCGGGAGCCGGGGCTTCGAAAAGGCGCAGCGGGGCGTTCCCGGCCACTTCGTCCCGGAGCCGCTTTAACGCGTCGGCCACAGGATCGGCGTATGCATTTCGGGCGATCGTGTCGTCAATGATCGAGGGCACCCGCACCCCCATGGAGCGATGCGCAAACACATTGCTCGTGTCGGTCCGCACCGGAGGCGGCAAATCATCTCGTAGCATGGCGTGCCGTACTTACAGCCGGAAACTGAAATATAGGTAAAAGCCGCGCCTCGGAAGTCTTCGTCCTGCGCGCGGACCACCACACAATCCGGACGAGCAGCAGGAAGTAGCCAAAGACAATAATCCAGTCAATGGGAGTCATGATTTCGTCGTGGTTCTCTTATGCGTGGTGGTACACTTCCCAATTCATATACTTGCCGAGCGCTTCGCGGACGGCTCCGGCTACGCGCGCACGCGTGGCCGCCACATGGTGTTCGAACCCGGATTCGCACATGTACCGTAGCAATTCCTGCATGTGCGCCACCTCGAACACCCCGTATCCTCCGAAGGTTCGGAGTTCGTCCGACGTGAAGACGCCTTCTCCCGTGTAGGCGCGTATGCGGCCCTCCAGGTCGTCCGTGCTAATACGGGCAAACGTGAACGCCCCGGGAGCGACCCGCCCCACAATAGTCCCGTATGTATTCTCCTTGCCGACCGACCCGGCGATGATTTCCTGAAAATCCATGCGATGCGCGTCCGTCCCCTCATCCACAAAGAAGGATTTGGGCAGGTTCGAACAGTGAAATACGACCCCTTTGTTCGGATCGTCTCCATAATCGTTGTTCCAGTCGAGAAGCGCCGCAGGCACGCGGGCCGCTTCCTGCAACACATACATGCTCAGCGCTCCCACGATATCCGCCTCGCAGGCGCTCGCCATGAGCCGGTCGCTCATCATGCTCATCGCCGTACAGGGCACCACCCCGTAGAACTCTTCCAGCGAGGTCCAGCACTGGATGGCCGTCGCCGCAAGGCCCTGCTCTTCCATGAACCGGTCGATGCACACCCCCAGTTTGGCCATCTTCAGCAGGCTTTCCCGGGGAATGCCGTCTATCCGCGTATAGGCGCGCATCGCCCCGATCTTGTCGGCGACGGAAGTATCGTCGTCATCCAGACGACGGATCCATCCGAGCAATTCGGACAAATCCAGCGTTTCGACGGAAATACCGGCCTGCTCCAGCAGTTTTTCGCTGTAGCGGACCGTGTTGAATGCGGCAGGCCGGGCGCCGATCTGGCCCAGGCGCAGGTTTTTGAGCGAGCGCACGACGCGGCAGGTAGCCGCAAAGCGGCGCAGGTCCTCCGCAAACGCCTCGCTCGCGGGGGCCATCGTGTGCTGGCTGGTGAGCGAAAACGGAATGCCGTACTGTCGCAGGTTATTGCAGACCGATATCTTGCCGCAAAAACTGTCCCGGCGGTTTGCCAGCGACATGTCGGACGGCGAATCCGCAAAGGCATGCACAAGCACAGGCACGCCGAGATCGGCCCAGCGCAGCACGTTTGCCACGGCTCGCTCGTCCCCGAAATTCGGCAGCGTGACCAGCACCCCGTCGATGTCGTCGCGGCGGGCGCGAAACAGATCTGCGCACAGGCGCGCCTCCGCAAGCGTTTCCACCGCGCCGTTGTTCGTGGCCTCTTCGGGCGTGATCACGACATGAATGCCTTCCCGCTCCAGCAAGGCTATAACCTGCCGGCGCCCGGCGCTGCACAGATGATCCGGGAAAAAGCCCCGGTTGCCGACAATGACGCCAAGCGTCACCGGATTATCGTTCGTCATATGCTCTCCTTCTTCGTATTTTCGATACGATGTCCGATGCGCACATCTTGCACCGGCGCACCCGGACAGGCTCTTTTCTGCAATGATCTATGCTCGCCCGCATAGAATAAACGACATGTAAGACAATCTTTCGTAACGATTATGCAACATTCATTATATGACCTTACGGGACGCGTAGCCGTCGTCACGGGCGGATCAGGAGCGCTGGGGTCGGCCTGCTGCCGGGGACTCGTCGAAGCCGGCGCTTCGGTGGTGATCCTGGCGCGCAACAAAAAGCGGGTCGAGGATGCCGCCCGGGCACTGGAAGAAGCCGGAGCCACGGCAGCAGCGGGCATCCCCGCGGATGTGCTCAAGAAAGATCAGCTCACGGCGGCCCGCGACCTCATCCTTGAACGCTTCGGGCGGGTGGATATTCTCGTGAACGCCGCCGGGGGCAACATCAAGTCCGCTACGCTCAAACCCGGGGACAGCGTTTTCGACATGCCGGAAACCGCCTTCCGGCAAGTGTTTGACCTCAACCTGATCGGAACCGTGCTGCCCACGCAGGTTTTTGGAGAAGTGATGGGAGCGGCAAGAAAAAACGCCGGAAAAGAAGAAACGGAAACTCCACGCACCGGATCCATCGTCAACGTCTCTTCCATGGCGGCGGGCCGTGCGCTCACCCGGGTCGTGGGCTATTCCGCAGCCAAGGCCTCCGTCGAGAATTTCACCCGATGGACGGCCGTGGAACTTGCCCGGATATTCGGCGACGGGCTCCGCGTGAACGCCATCGCGCCGGGCTTCTTCATCGGAGAACAGAACCGGAGCCTGCTCCTGAACGAAGACGGCTCGCTGACCGAGCGGGGACGGCAAATCATCGACCATACACCCATGGGGCGCTTCGGCGAAGTGGAAGAACTCGCAGGAACGCTCGTCTGGCTGTGCAGCGACGCCTCACGGTTCGTGACCGGCGTGGTCGTGCCCGTAGATGGGGGCTTCGGCGCGTTCAGCGGGGTGTAACGGGAAATACGGCCACCAGGAAAAAGCAGGGGAAGGGATAGCGGAATCAAAAATCCTTTTTCTCGAACCGTCGCATCCCTAACGCCAAGGGCGCAATAACCCAGACGAGAAGCGCTGAAGTGGAGGCCACCGCACCCGCCAGACTGCCAAAGAATCGCTCGACCACCGCACCCGTATAGCCCATAAGCGCCGAAATGTCGAAGGTCGACATCAGGAGAATACGACCCAAGTCAATGGGATTGAGAAACATCAAAACAAGAATTGGCTTCTCCAGGGGGTAGTCCGCAAAGCCCCCTGCTACCAGCAATACCAGCCCATCGTATATCACCGAAAAAAGGAGCCAAAGCAGAATCGAAACGCCCAGACCGCGCACCTTGTCTTCAACCTTTACCGCAATCAAAAAGGCAAGAGCTGAAAAGATAAAGGTGAGCGACACACTGGAAACGGTCATCGCCAACAGGGTTGTGTAGTCAGAGGTCGCCTGGATACCGTGCAGTGCAAACGGCACGCCAATCCCAACGAGGAAGGCGGCCGAAAGAGGAAGCGCTAACCCGACATACAGACCGCCAAAAAGCCTCTTCCGATCTATGGGCTGAGTCAGCAATAGTTCGGTAAACTCGCGCGCATTGTACAGATACATCGTACCGAAAACAATACTGACAAGCGGGATAATGATCAGCACGATATTCGACAAGCTGATCAGAGCCTTTGAGCTACCCCCACCGAAGCGAAACAACGCCTCCGTCACCACCAAAAAAAACAGCATGTAGAAGAGTACCCACTTGCTTCGAGCTACATCGCTCAACTGGTACTTGATGACCTTTGAAGTCGTGCTCATGCCGCTTCCTTTGTTATCTGTGCAACCATCATCTGGGCGATGGCTCGTTCGAGGTTGTGCTGCCCCGTACTCGTCTTGATTTCGTCCAATGGCCCAGCGAAGCGGACCTGACCATCAAGAAGGAAAACGATGTTGTCAGCGAGTTCTTCGATCTCGCTCATAATGTGCGAAGCCAGGATGAAGGTCTTGCCGACGTCGCGTGCCTGGAGAATCTTGTCTTTGAGGATGCTACTCGAAACCGGATCGAGCCCGGCTGTCGGCTCGTCCAGGAAGAGCACATCGGGATTGAACAGAAAGGCAAGGATAGCACTGATTTTTTGCCGGGTTCCCCCTGAAAGTGTGCGTAGCGGCTTATCGAGTTCCTGGCCCAACCGGAAGGCCTCGAGCAAAGCTTCGTCCGCGCCTGTGGGCCGACCCCGCAAATCCTTCAGCATAGCCATTACTTCGCGAGCGTTCAGGTTGTCCGGAAAGCGCGCTATCTGCGGCATATAGCCGATACGCCCCCGGTAAGCCCAGTCTCCGTTGAGTCTGACGCCGTCGAAGACGATACCGCCCCGGTCAGGTTGAACCAAACCCAGGATGCATTTAATCAGGGTGGTTTTCCCAGACGCGTTGGGACCAAGGATAGCCGTTACCTTGCCCCGGTCGAGGCACAGATCCAGCCCGCGCAGCACGCGAATCTTCCCGAATCTTTTCTCTAATCCTGTGATTTCGATCATCGTCTTTTTCCATAGACCGGGCAACGGTCGCATGTGTACATAGCGTACAAACTATTTTCCCCAGGGATTCGTCCATGCCCTCATGCTCCATACCTACAAGATTCTCCGCATTACAGGTTTCGGATCCATCAATGCCTCGGGGGTTAGCGAAGGAAGGACGCGCTCTGCCGCATCCAGAACCTCGACAAAAAGGCTGCGCAACAGGAGCAGAGACGGCTCTGTCCGTTCGACAATCAGCGCGAAGAGTCGAACCGGACGGAAGGGCACGTCGCCGAAACCGTCATGGTCGAGATCGTATCCTCGATAGGCATCCCAGAAATTCTCCTCAAACCGACTACGGTGCCGCCGGCTGTTCGTGGCCACATCGAAGGAGTTACCTATAAAGTTGTTGCGTGTAAAGACGTTGTCAAGGGCGTTGGCCATAATCTTGACGGCCCAGCCATTTTCGAGGAAGTCATTCCGTTCGAACACGACACGGTTGGAGCCCTCGGCGTAAATGCCGATCGTGTTTTTTACGAAAACGTTGTCCGCTACCCTGCTATCGGTGATATCTTTGAGAAGTAACCCAAAGGAAGCGGCGCCCCAATTGTGCTCGAACCGGTTACCTGTCATCTCCACTTGCTTCGTATACATCACGGCCACCCCGGCATCGTTCTCGCGGAAAACGTTATCGAGGTATTCGCACCGATCCGAAAACATGAAGTGCAACCCGTAGCGCAAGTTCGACTCGCTTACATTGTTTATCACGCGGCTGTCCTCAACGAATTCGAAATATATCCCGTCGCGATGGCCCCGCACAGTGTTGTGGCTGACTTCTATTTCTTTTGAATACCAGAGATGAATGCCGTTTCCGGATCGCGTCTCTGTCACGCCGAAGCCCTGGATTACGTTGTCGGCCACGCGACAGTGACTGGTCTTCGCAAGGTAGACCCCAAAGAAAGTGTTTTCGAAGCGATTCTTCTCAATCCGGCAATGCCGCGCCGCATCGACCTTCAGCGCAGCCCGGTCTTCAAAGAAGCTGACCCCTACGTTTCGAAACGTCAACCCGCGGATGGTCACACTATCAGCGGTGATAGTCATGATCTGGCGCGTCCCTTCGCCGTCAATCACCGAATTTTCTTCTCCTGCAATCGTCACCGGTTTATCCACTACGATAGTCGGCTCACGATAAACGCCTGCCCGCACTACGATTCGCCCGCCCCGGGCCACCTGACGGATCGCTTCGCCAAGGCTGCGCACCGGTCCCTCGGGCGAGACGACTATATCCTGCGCCGAGGCTGGAGAAATCGTCATCGTGATCGCCAACAGAGCTATCGCTCGACGCAATATACCGGGGTATGAGAGCATTGGGAGAACCATGCAGGAATCATCCTTGCGGCTCCCTTACGGGCGTGAATGTTGTGCAGGCGTTGCATGCCGGAGGGACTGCATCGAATCGGCAGTAACCTCAAGGATATGCTGCCGAACAAGACCCTGCACGCCCTCCCAGTCCAGAATGTCTCCGAAGAACGCATGCCGGACGGCCTGCTGGCTGATTTCCGGGCCGAAGGCGGTCAGATTCAAACCCATTGGGCTACTGAGATCTCTACTATGCAGAAAAAAAGCCTCGCGTACCTCAACCAGGTTCGGCGGGTCCTGAAAGTCGACTACCCACAACGAATGGATTGTCTCGGGCGCCACACGCGATTCCAGTTGATGCGCAGCAAGACACTCGACCGAATCGAAGGTATATATCTTGCCCTTTGTCGTGACCATTTCTGCGCCATACCGCTCGTCCGCGATAATCATCTTGCAATAGGCGCAATAATCATGGCCGTGAACAAGGGGCCTCGGCTCGGGCATGCAGGCAGCCAGGAAAAACAGCAAGGGTACGACAACAACCGTCTGCTTCGCCGTCGAGGCGAAACGAATGCCTGACGAATCAGGCGTTGATTTTCGGCGACATCGCATCGCCTTCCGACCTTCCAGGAATGCCAGCACGAGGCCTGTCCCCAGCGACAGAAAAGCCGTCCAGCCCCCCAACGCCGGCCACGAATGCGCTGTAAAGTTCAATAGTTTCTTGGCGCCGATGAACGGAGGCTGGTAATGCATGCCGGGGACCTTGATCGCAGCGGTTGGATCGAGGTTGTGTCCGTAGTCATATTCCCACAGGTAAAAATCCACAAGCCCCACTATTGTAGCCACAAAAAAGAGGCCGGTCCATACTACAAGCATCGAGCGGTTACCCATAGCCGCGGCCACCAGGCCAAAAATCATTAGTGCCCCAATGACCCAAGGCATGATCTTGAGTTCGGGAATCGCATCGGGCGTAATGGCCTTCATTCCGATGTAGTGGTTGAGCCCATTTATGTTTTGCAGGTCGTTAGCCTTTACGCCGGTCACCGTGTCGATCCAGATATGCATCCCGATGCCCTCAGGGTACTGCGGCGCCTCCAATGTGATACTCCACAACGGGAAAACATACACAAGGAGAAGCGCCAGCGATGCAACGGCGAGGGCTATCCTCGAGTTTTTGGTCATGGTTCTGTTGATCCCTGTATTCCGAGGATCAATTACCTGTACCGAAGGCCATAGAAACATTCGAACCTGCGGGAGATACTCGTACGTAGCCCTGCATCTCCTGGTGAAGCGCGGAGCAAAAGTCAGTGCAGTAGAAGGGGTATACTCCTTCACCCTGTGGTGTCCACTTCAGCGTACGCGTTTCCCCGGGCATGATCAAAAGTTCGGAAGTGTTCGCTCCGATGATGGCAAAAC
This sequence comes from Rhodothermales bacterium, assembly GCA_028283985.1. GTDB lineage: Bacteria > Bacteroidota > Rhodothermia > Rhodothermales > VXPQ01 > VXPQ01. The sequence continues at coordinate 9,872 of JANQSQ010000374.1, forward strand.
CGTGCGGAACGTCCCAGTCCTGCTCAAGGTTGGTAACGTGGAAGTAGACATCATCGCCCACCTTCACGCCCTCGATATTATCCGGCGCAAAATGAGTCCGGATCGTGGTCATGTAGACGTGTACGTCATTGCCGACACGTTCTACGCGCGCTTCAGCCTCGCTTTTGGCGGCATAGGGATGCTCATTCTCTTCAATGGGGAAAAATTGGACCTGCTTGTCCATAATCATCTCGGCAGGTAAAGCCTGGGCATAGTGTGGTTCGCCCATCGTGGGAAAGTCGAGCAGCATCCTCATTTTGTCACCGCTGATATCGATCAACTGAGCCGCGTGGGCCAGTTCGGGACCCGTGGGCAAATAGCGATCCTTCGTAATCTTGTTCATCGCCACAAGGTACTTGCCCCAGGGTTGCCGGCTGTCACCGCCCGGTATCATCAAGTGCCCAACGCTATAATAGACCGGGATGCGGTCGACCACGTCCCAAGGCTCGCCCACACGCCATTTAACGATCTCTGACGAAATAAAGGCCGTGGTGTATGCAAAGCCCCGGCCGTCAAATTCGGTATGGAGCGGGCCCAGTCCCGGGTTTTCGACTTCCCCCGCAATAACGGCTTCATATTGCAGTACCGGGATACCGTCGATCATTGTCTCGAAGGCTTCGTCGGCAATAGCCTGTTGCATCTTCGCAAATGAATGCACCGGGATAACTGTAGCCAATTTGCCGCCAGCCACGATGTATTGGCCCGTCGGGTCGACATCGACGCCATGGGGCGACTTGGGCGTGGGCAGATAGTAGACCAGGCGCTCGCAGTCGGTCGGTTCCAGCACTGTCACACTCGTCTTCTCGGTTGAGACCGCCGATTGGGTCGCTGCGTCCATGTGATTGTGAAAATAGCGAGTGACCATCCGACGAGCGTTGCCATTGGCGACACATTCCTCGGCGCGCTGCCAATTCACCGCCGCAATGAAATCCTTGTCGTTCTGCGAAGCATTGACCTCGAGCAGGGTGTGAGCTTCTACCGAGTTGTACGAAGTAAAGAACATCCAGCCGAAGGACGGACCTTTGCCAGCGTGCGCCAGGTCGTAATTAAAACCGGGCACAAGCACCTGGAAGGCTACATCCATCTCTCCGGGGGTATCGGCCTTGATAAAGGAGAGTGTGCCCTTGAAGTTGCCTGCGTAATCGCTGATCGCCATGTCCCGCTGGGGAATTGGCACGCTGAATCGCGTCGAGGCGACAAGGTACTCAGAGTTGGGTGTAATAAACGGCGAGCCATGGTTGCCCGCGGAATTCGGAATCTCAATGATCTCTTCGGTGGTGAACGTCGTCAGATCGACGCGGGCCACGCGGGGCGTGTTGTTGGCGTTGATAAATATCCAGCGTCCGTCCGGTACGCCATCCGTCATGGACAATTCCGGATGATGCGCGTCGTCCCACGGCACGAAGCCATAGGATGTGTTCAGCATGGGTACGGTCTCTTCCGTGTACCCCCAACCGTTCTCAGGATATTGAGAGAAGACCGGAACGTCTTTCAGATGGCGCCCCGAGGGTAGTCCGTAGACGGTCAAATTACCGCTAAAGCCTCCCGAAAAGAAGGAGTAGAACTCGTCGTACTCACCCGGCGCAACGTAGACCTGCCGGGCGGCATCGTCACCGAAGGTGCTCTGAGTTCCGGTGGTCTGGCATGCGAAAAACACGAGACCTGCCAGAATGACGGTGCAGGCGCCGAAAAGAAGTCGCTTGGAAAAGATGGTTGACATAAGACATGCTCCGTGAATGTTTTTCAGCAAAAAAGCGGATGCCGCTATGGGGTGACCTCCGAAGTCCCCATATAGGCATCTCGCAGAAATTCGAGAACCGCTCTTGCATCGGCCTCGGTCAGGTTCTGGTTGGGCATCGGCACGAAATACTGCCCCAGCAAGGCTTGCACTTCGGGGTGCTGTCTGGCCATCTCGTCCGGGTTGAGCATCATGTTCATGATAAACTCAGGGGTCCGGATATCCAGCACCTGACCCAGCGGCGGACCCACATAACGTTCAGTCAACTTATGACAAGCCGCGCATTTGACAGCAAAAATCGCTTCGCCCTGCGAGACCAATGCCGTATCGATAACAGCACTGAGTTCAACCTTTTCGATCGGGCCAATTCCCTTTTCAATCTCAGATTGCGACAGCCCGTCTGCCCGGTCAGCCGGCGAAGCGCCGTCATCGAAAGAACGATCCGAAGAATCTGCACATGCAGCCCAGACCAAACTCAACATAACCAGAAGGCTGAAGGAAAAAAGGAAACGCTTCATGATATGTTCGGCGGCCGAATCGAATTGGCTGGTGTAAAGCGGGTTTCATTATCGTTATAATGCACATTCAGGATAAGGTGTCCGGGGGCGTTTTTCTGCCGGTGGTCCCTTGAAAATCTTATCAGGATTTGCCGCGCGCGCATGTAAGGAATTTCCCCGCATCCACTCCGTCATGAGCTGATCCCCCTCACCATTAATTATATGCAGACAGTCGTGCCCGTTCTGTGCTTATTTAGCGTTAATCTGTGCTTTTTTTCGTCACTATTTAATGCTATCTCCAATCTCTAATGGGGAATCACGCTGGAAAGGCCTCCCTTCACCGATCGGTTTCCTGCCGCGCGCCTTTTCCCTCGACTTCAACCCACTGCACAGCATACCGCATCAACTCGGCAGCGGTCTTCAGGTTGAGCTTGCTCTTGATCCGCGCCCGGTACGACTCGACCGTTTTTACGGACAGGTACAGCCGTTCGGAAATCTCTCGCGTATTCAGCCCCTGACCCATCAATTCGAAAACCCTCAACTCACGGTTGCTCAACACCTCCAACGGCAAGACAGCCATCTGCGGACGACCAGAGGCCATCCCCAGCAACAGCCGCTGGTTGATCTCCTCGCTGACGTAGATACGGCCATCCAGTACGCGCCGGACGGCAGTGACAAGCACGTCGCCCGCTTCAATTTTCATGACATAGCCATGTGCGCCTGTGCGAATAGCCCGCTCGGCATAAAACGTTTCGTCGTGCCGGGAGACAACGAGAATGCGTATCTCCGACCGGAGCCCCTGCAGGTATTTGATTAATTCCAAACCGCTCATTCCCGGAAGCGAAATGTCTACAATGATCAGGTCCGGATCCAGTTCTTCCAGTGTAGTGAGGGCTTCCTCGGCGCTGGCTACCTGCCCGCAAACCGTCAAATCTGCTTCGGCATTGAGCGCAAGCGCTAACCCCTCGCGCATCAATGGATGGTCATCTACGATCAGAATTTTTTTCATGGCGATTCAGTCGGATAAGCGACTTCGTCGGGATGCCGAAACGTACAGGTAAGAATCGTGCCGCCACTCGGCATTGCGGCGATCTCCAACATTCCTCCGATCATGCGAGCCCTATAGTGCATGATACGTACACCCATTCCGTAATCTTCTTCTTTGACCGTATCGGGGAAACCGATGCCATTGTCCTGAATGCGCAGTCGTAACCAGTCGTTGTCCGCCACCAAAATAATCTTGACATGCTTCGCCTTACCGTGTTTGACAGCGTTATTCACAGCCTCCTGGGCAATATGATACAGGTGCATCGCCATGTCTTTATCATGAATCAACACGGGGCTGGCTTCCGTGAATGTGCACCGAATGGCAAAAAGTTGCTCTGTACTGGAGGCCAGGCGCTGGAGTACCGAGGTCAGCCCCACTGCCTCGGGATCCACGGGGATAAGCCCGCGCACCAGAGTGCGCACGTACTCGTCGGCTTCTTTGATCAGCCCGGTCACCTCAGCGGCCTTGTCGGCGTCGGGATGACCCTGCGATTGCATCTTGCGAGCCAGATTTTGTGTGATCAGCCCAATGCCCGTAAGCATTTGCCCCAGGTCATCGTGAAGGTCCTGGCCAATCCGGCGGTGTTCCTCTTCGCTGGTTCGAAGAATTTCCTGTTCAAGACGGCGGCGCCTGGTAATGTCGCGCACCATCCCCGTAAAGAGGTTTCGGCCGTCATCGAGTGAGACCTTGCTGACAGCCAGTTCCAGAGGAAACACCGAGCCGTCCTTGCGCAAACCGACCACTTCCCGACCAATCCCGATAATCTTGCGGCGACCCGTTTCCAGGTAGTTTCGAATGTAGCCGTCGTGCTCCTGACGGTAGGGGGACGGCATGAGCACAGACACATTGCGGCCAACAACCTCATCGGCGGCATATCCAAAAATACCCTCCGCGGCCGTATTGAACGTCTCGACGAGACCCTGCTCGTTGATGGTAATGATACCGTCGACACTCGTTTCGAGAACAGCGCGAGTTTTTATTTCATCTTCGCGCAAGGCCTTCTCGATCCGCCTGTGCCGCATTCTGATACGAATCCGGCGCTCTAACAAAGCCAACCATAACTCGAGGCGCGACGGATGGAATTCTCCAAAGAAACACTCGTCAACCCCTGCTTCGATGATCCCATGGATATCCCCTCGGAGTTCTGGTTCAACAATGGCCGCAACAATGACGAAATCTTCCTGATCCGCCTGATGAATCCAGCGGCACAGCGCCAGACTTTCCGGCCCGATATCGGTAAGCACGACAAGATCAGGCCGTTCTCGTTCATACTTCGCACGAGCAGCCTCGACGATCTGGCTGCAATCTACCAAATGCCCATGCGCACGGAGAATACCCGCTACGACCTGGTGGCGCCCATCGGGCGCCTCAACGATGAGTACGCGCATACGTACATCCTGTTGATCGCCGTTGAAGCCGGAACTCGAGGCAGAAGTTGTCAAGACGTATTCCCATAGTTACCGAATCCATGGAAGATACTAATTACAGACAGGCATTGATTCGTGTAATCATAGAGACGGTTCGGGTTGATTGGACAGATTTTAGCAAGGATTAAGGTGCGGGATTACAACCTTGTTCCGATCCGATCAACCCCGGCCTTTTCGAGCCATTCCTTAATTTCCGACGCTAACCGGTCGGCAATCCCGCTTGTATTGCCCCGCAGCGACAATTGCCTTTCTTCCTGGGTGTCGCGGGGATACCGGGTCGCAAGGTTGCGCACCGCCGATTCGCTCTGGATGCGCACGAAATTGACGTGGTCGTTTACCTCGAAGGTCGCTACGACAGTGTCGACTACCCGCCAGACCACCACAGCAGAATGCTGCACGTTCGGGATGCCTGAAAATGCATGATGCCAAAGTCAGGCAATAGCCCCTACATCTGCACCTGCTGCATTTCCTCGTCGCCGCCGCCACCCCGCTCGTAGTCCCCGCGCCGACGCTGCTGCCGTTGCTGCCGTCCGAAATTGTACGTCAGGGAAAGGTTGACCTGGCGGGCGTTGAAACTGCGGACGCTCTCCTGGTAGAACCGGGGCGTGTCGCGCGTGATATTGAATTGCATCATGTTGAACGGGTCGCGGATCTGCAGACTGAGGCTGGCCCGGTCGTTCAGCAATTGCTGTCGCGCCCCGAAACTCACCCTCGAAAACGCACCGATGCGACCGTTTTCGATGTCCATGGGCGCCCGGTAGAACCAGGAGAGTTGGACGGACAATCCCTCTCGAACGCTGAGCGTGGCGTTCGCGCGGGTCGACCAGCCCCAGGCATCGTTGCCGAGACCGCTCTCCACGTTGGACCCGTCCGTCTGCATCCGAAAGGCATTGAAACTGCCAAACGCATTCAACCGGTCCGTCAACCGTAGCGTACCGATGGACTCGAAACCCCACGAACTGCTTGAATCGAAGTTGCGGAACGTCGTGATCGACACTCCCCGATCGTTAATGAATTCGTACCACTGGATTCGATTGATCGTCTGGCGATAATACGGGGTGAGCGTGAGGGAAACAGGACCGGCAAAATGAATGTAACTGCTCTCCATCGAATGCGTGTATTCCGGTTCGAGATACGGATTTCCCTCGCGCCGGGAATACGGATCCAAGTTGTCGTTGAAGGGATTCAGTCGCCAGGTGCTTGGACGACTGATACGCTTGCTGTAGCTGAACTTGACCTGCTTCCAGCCCGTCTCGGACCGGGACAATTCCCAAGTCAGAAATGCGCTCGGAAAGAAACTGTTGTAATCGTTCTCGTACCGCTCGTCCGCCGTGGTCAGGTCGAACGTCGTCCGCGCCTGCTCGTAACGCAAACCGACCTGCGCAGCAATAGGCCCGAATTCCTGCTGCACAATGCCGTACGCGGCCTGAATATTCTGCCGGTAGTCGAATGTGTTCGTCCTGCGGGCATCCGTCAGATACATGTTCAGGTCGTAATCGAACGTCTCAACCCCGAACCGGCTGTCCAGCAAATCGATGGACCCCCTGTATCCCGCCTCCAGTTTGCCGTTGCCCAGCGGGCGGGAGTAATCCAATTGAAGGGATCCTTCACCCGTGTTTTCCTCTTGCGTTGAACGTTGCTGGAACGAATCCGTCCCAACACCGGGAACAACCTCCCCGAGACGAAGCCCATCCAGCGCATAGCTGTTCTCGTCTTCCTCTTTCTCTTTTTCGTACCGCGCCTCGGCCTGTAGCTCGTGGATCCCCGGTGCAACAATTCGGGAAAATGTGAGGCGGTAATCCTGGTTCAGGTCCGTCCGGTCTCCAAGGCGCGTCCGGTCGTAGCTGTTCATCTCCACCTGGTTCGCATCAAGAATGCGATAGGCATTCAGTCCGTCCTGATCCCCCCCGCGCACACTCAGCCTCGTAGCCAGCGAGAGCACATTCTTATCGCTCATGTTGTAATCGATGCTGGTGCTGAGGTTATGCGAATCGCCGCCGCGCTCGCCCCGATCATCCTCGTCGATTACAAAGAGCGGATCGGCTACGCGATTTTCCTGCCAACGATCCCCTGTCGAGTTGCGCACGCCGTGACGGAATCCGTAGTTCACGAACGACGAGAACTTGCCCTGTATAAAATTGAGCGATCCACCGACATTGTAGCTCTCCTGCGTACCGCCTCCGGCCGTAAGGCTTCCACCGAAACCGAGGTCCTGGTCCTTGCGCAATACGATGTTCAGAATACCGGACATGCCGTCGGGTTCGTACTTGGCGGACGGATTGGGTATGACCTCTACCCGGTCGACCGAAGTCGCCGGCAATCCCTGCAGGAAAGTGATGAGCGCCTCCCCGGTCATGGACGTAGGACGGCCATTGAGGAGAATGGCCACGTTCTGGTTGCCCCGCAGACTGATATTCCCGTCGATATCCACTTCCACCGAAGGAATTTCCTCCAGCACCTGGCTGGCGTCGCCCCCGGCGGACACCAGTTGGTCCCTGGTGTTGTACACGGTCCGGTCAATGCCGACTTCCATAAACTCCCGGCGCTCCTCGACAATCACTTCATCCAGCATCTCCACATCGGACTGCAATTCGATGACGCCGAGATCGGCGGTCCATGATCCCGGACGGAGGGCCACATCCGAAATTTCCTTCATGATATATCCCACAAAATGAACCTGCACATAATATCCTCCCGGGCGCAACCCTTCGATCAGAAAAGCCCCATCGGAATCGCTGATTGCCCCGGTGGTAAGCGACGAGTCCCGTACGCTCCACACGGCCACGGAAGCGGATGGAATGGATTCGCCCGTCTCCGCGTCAATCACGGTTCCTGAAATTTGCGTCGAGGGCATCTGCCCGCCAGGTCTTCCGCCTTCTCCCCGGTTACCGAACTGCTGGGCATAAGCCGACTGGATGGGAGCAACGGCAAACAACAGGCCGACAGCGATGAACATCGTGGATCGTAGCATGACAGCGATATCCGTTCAGGGTGTGATGAATTTGCTCAAAGGAACGCCGGACCACGTCTGTAGCGCGGGGTTCCCTGAAGAAGATGCAAGGAGCACATGTATCAGACCCGCAGAACAGGAAATTCATTCCATGAATGCCCCCGGAATTTTTTGAAACGCCGCCGCAGGCCGTCTTGTTGCCTGCATGTATTTAGGATACTCTGATTAAATCCACTTCGATCAGC
>JANQSQ010000384.1 GCA_028283985.1 Rhodothermales bacterium
CCCGACGTCGAGCGAAGGTCCGTCTGAACTGCCGGAGGTGTACGCGCTGGCGCAGAACTACCCGAATCCGTTCAATCCGGCTACCACTATTCGTTTCCAACTGCCGCAGGCGGAGCAGGTGACGCTGCGGGTATTCGATGTGCTGGGCCGGGAGGTGGCTGCGCTGCTCGACAATGCGTCGCAGGCCGGCGGCGAACACACGGTGCGGTTCGATGCTTCCAGGCTTACGTCGGGGGTGTATTTGTACCGCCTCGAAGCGGGCGCCTCCTTTGTGCAGACCAGGCGAATGGTGCTGGCGAAGTAGGGTCGCTACATAGTGGTAACAGGCCCTAGGGAACGGGTGCCGGAAGGCAGGAGGCGCAGGGTATCCTGAATATACTTACTGCGCCTCCTGCAGCGCCTCGACAAATCCGTAATAAGCGGGCTTGGGGAGCAATCTTGCGTCGAACAGGAGCGGCCACTCCGGCCGATCGTAAAAATCGATGAGCCAGGTGTCTGGATCGCGCAGTCCCCACAGGGTAATGGCGAACCGCTGCTCTTCGGGAATCCGGTTGAAGGCGGCTACGAGTTCCTTGACACGTTCCTTCTGAATGTTTCCCCGCTCCTCATTCCAAGACTGCAGGTTGCCGTCGGTGTTGATGCGCACATCCAGTTCGGAGAGGTGCAGCTTCAGACCGCGCTTCACCACCTCGTCTATGGTCTCGGTAATCTCTTCGAGGGGCGGGCCGTCCCAGGCCATGTGCATTTGCAATCCCACGCCGTCTATGGGAATGCCCCGCTCCTGAAAATCGTCGAGCATTCTCATCACGGCGCGGCGCTTGGGCAGGCTCCAGGTGAGCCCGTAATCGTTGTAGAAAAGCAGCAGGTCCGGATCGGCTTCCCGGGCATACCGGAACAGCCGGGCGATGTAGTCGTCGCCCATTCGTTGCCGGAACACGCTGTTGCGTAGTTCTCCCCGTTCGTCATCGAACGCTTCGTTGATCACGTCCCAGCTTACGACGCGTCCCTTGTAGCGCGCTATAACGGTCATCATATATTCTTTTACGGCCTCCTCGAACGCCTCGTCGTCCCCTCCGAAGTTTTCCATCCAGGACGGCGTCGTCTGGTGCCACACGAGTGTATGTCCGTGCACCTGCATGCCGTTTTCCTCCGCGAAATCCACCAGTGCGTCGGCGCCGCTCCAGTTGTACGATCCCGGGCCGACGGATATCGGGTTCATCTTCATTTCCCACTCTGCCGTGATGCTGTTGAACACCTTTTTGATCACGGTGGTGCGCTCCGTGCTGGACAGGTGTACCGCCTGGATAGCCACGCCGACAGGGTGTACCGCAAGGGTTTTGAGCGCGGGGTAATCGCGGTTCGGGTCCGGCGTGACCTCGTCCATGCCGGAATCGGCGTCGCATCCGACCGCCGAGAGGGCAAGCAGGCCCAGAAGTATACCGGAGAGGGAAAGAGAGGAGCGCATGGTCTCGTATGGAGGGAGATGGGAACAGGCATGAGCAGGCCTTTCTTCATATCGTTTGGGCGCCGTTTCCGTTCCGGCGCCGAGCGAGAGGGGGCATCCCGGTCCGGCACGACAACTTATTCCGTTCCGCCCGGCGCGGGAAAGAGCATGCTCGGCCGTCTTGCTCGGTGATTTTCGTGTATATTCCCAAAAGATTGCAATCATAATGGCCGTGATTCATGCAGCAGGAAACACTCCGATCCACCGTTATTCCCGGCCTGCGCTACCGGGATGCGCACGCCGCCATCGAGTGGTTGTGCAGCGTGCTTGGTTTTGAACGCCGCCTTGTGGCGCCGCATGGCGAGGACGAAATTGCCCATGCCCAGCTCACGCTTGGCGGCGGCATGGTCATGCTCGGTTCCATGCGGGACGACGAACACGGGCATCATGTGGTCGCCTCCGAACCCGAAGGAAAGCTCACCCAGGCGGCCTACATTGTGGTCAGCGAAAGCGACATCGAGGCGCTTTACGAGCATGTGCAGGCAAAGGGGGCGCGTATTGTCATGGAACTGGAAGAGCAGCCCTATGGCGGGAGCCTCTTCGCCGTCCGCGATCCGGAAGGGCAACTCTGGAGCATCGGATCGTACGATCCGTGGGCGGAGGAGTAGGGTAGCTGCTGGCCCGTTTTGAGGGATTCGAGTGCATCATTCTGAGAGAAGCAAGGTGTTGCCATGACTGTCTCCACACCGGAACGCAATGAATTGAAGGTTCTCCTGCCGACCGCGAATATCCCTATCGAGATTCGTAATAAGGTCGAAGAGGCAGACAGGCGGGAGATCATCAGCACGTCTTACCCGTACAGGACCAAGCTCGGCCGCGCCGAGTACGAGCGCCGGAAGGCGGAACTGCAGGTCGA
>JANQSQ010000391.1 GCA_028283985.1 Rhodothermales bacterium
TCGTTTCGGGGTAATTTCCGGGGCGTTAACGCCCCGGCCTCATTGAAGCGGCAGAGCAAAGAGCCGCGCTGTTCAGACTTATTCATTTCCGGGGCGTTAACGCCCCGGCCTCATTGATCCTCCTGTATCTGCGAAAGGCCCAGTACGGACAGGTCGATATTTCCGGGGCGTTAACGCCCCGGCCTCATTGAAGCTTGACTTGTGGCATTTGACAGCGAAATGTGCCCGTGGCCGATTTCCGGGGCGTTAACGCCCCGGCCTCATTGAAGCTGAAAATTGCGACAGGCATGTACGCTCCGGCCTCTCGCCTAATCCCGCCCCTTGAACAAAATATATGCGGCGAAGGCGCGTCGTTCCGCAGGCGATTCCTCCTGGAAATTCCTGATAGCGTTTTCCACTTCGGTAATCCTCTGGATCGCTTCCGATTTTCGAAATCCGGCATTGGGAGCGTAATCTGCATGGTGGCGTTGTTCCTGCATTCGAGCGAACGTCTCGGCAAATACACGGATGTGTGCCGAAAACTGTTTAAGGTTTTCTTTATCGCTGCATCTTGCTTTGGCTGAGCGGTGATTCAGCGCCCGATAGGTCAGTATCCAGGCATCCGTTCCGCGACCTGCATGAAGGCCGCCCATGAGCGTATCCGCGCAGGAACCTGCAAGGCAATGGAACATGGCGTAATACGACGTACTGACGGCGCGTTGGAGATCGGTGCTTCTTGGCCTCCCCTGCCCGGTTGGGATCAACACCTGCGCCGTCCTGATGAAATTTTCCGAAGACATGAGTCTGGCGACGGTCGCTGTAAAGAATTTTTATAGCGTATTCGGCCCTTCGAAGAAGAACAGTGCAGAGGCTGCGGCGCCAACCGCAACTTACGCATCTTCTTCCCACCAGGGAATGTCGTACGCCGGATCCTCCCACTCTGACTTTTCGATGAACGAGGTAGTCGGGTAAGCGGTTATACCGAGTTTCTCCAGTTCGGGATCGATGAATTCGAACATCCTTACCGTCCAAGCAGGATCGAGATTGTCCTGATCGCCGTCGAAAATAATCTGTATCCGGAGGATTTCGTCTCCGTCATGGTCAAGATCAGGCTTGACTATGATGGGATCGAAGGTGAATTCCTCAGGGCTGAAGCGTTTCGCAAGAGCCCGGGCCACGATGTCCCTGACCTTGTCGAGGTCCTGCTCCGATATTTTTGTTCCGATCATGACGGTCCCCCGCATATTTGCATTTTCAACAAGAGGGCAGCGCGACGATTTGCCGCGTTGCCTTTCGCCTCTACATGCTGTGCGTTACGGATGCCTGTGTTGGCGGTTCCCTCTTCTCAACCTTGTTACAATCGGACGGGCGGCTCCATTCCTTGCCGCCGTGCGCGGCGACAGTGCACTGGCGGAGTTTGCCGGGTCTCAATGATCTGTTTTACCCCCTTATGTGTAATTTCTACTCCATTTCGGAGTAGTTTTTACTCAAAAGGAGGTATTCAAGGCGCCTGCCCAATCAACCCGAACCATCTCTGGGCTCTGGTGGCGTGAAATTACCAACCAGCACCGTATACCTTGGCGATTCCGTGGTTTTCTATCTGGTGTTGAACGATCGGACTTGACACTTCAAGTTCCGTAGCGAGTTCGTCAACCGTATCGCTATCGACATATTGTACATCGCCCACTTTGTCGCGAAGCCATTCGCTTGGAGCAAGCAATTCGGCGGCAAAGGCCCTGGAACGGGCTTGTTGGGGCGTCCGAAGTTTGTTCAGTATAGCCGATTCGCCTTGTTCGCGTCCAATATAGGCGCCAAGTGCGCGAGCAAGAATAAATCTTTTCCCTGCTCCATGTTTGTTCACTACAATGCACGAAGGAGAATCGTTTGCAACACAACCTTCAATGCGCGGCGAAGGGGGTTCCTGTTCTTGATTCCAGATAGCAAGACTACCACTTTCTTCAAGAGGGAAATGCGCCAGTCGCATACCCAGAACCGAACGTACTGCCCGGGCGTCCTCATATCCATTCTGCCAAGGTTGCATATGCATATTTGAATCTGTCCTGCGATTACGCACCGTATCCCGTACCTCGGGCCAAGCGGCGCCGCTTGCCGATTCGTTCGCAAATTCTATCGAACTATTGATCCAACTGTGAACCTCGTCAAGAGAATCCTTATCTGCACACAACATCATTTCGTCCCGTATCGACGGGTCGGCCTCGTTCCATATAGCGACAATATGTTCTGCCGTCTCCGAATCAAGATTGAACGGATCGAGTCCCAAAAGGGCTGTGGCCTGGCAGAATTCATACTCTTCCGGGTCAAGCGATTCTATGGCCTGCCATTCGGATTCCAAAAATTCGCACGGTACCCCTTTCCGTTGCAAACGTTCAAGCACGTCGTTAATGAGTGAACGAAATTCTTCTTCCAGGCGGTCACGAGTCATTGTGTGCTCAAACTCGGAAAGAAATTCTATGGGTGAATGCTTGGGGGTCCACGACCTTGTTCTGACGTGAATGTTATCCTGTCCCACAGGATCGAAAATAACCCGAGGAAAGACAAAGCCACTCCCCGCATAAGACAGATCGTGCCTCGAAGCAAATCCGGCGCGAGGCTTTTCGGATATTGTGTCCACCTCGTGCCATACATGAAACCAGTTAGTGGTAATCCACTCTGCTAACTGAGCAAGAGGTACAACAATGCTTTCGGCATACCTTTTCTTATACCTGTCGTACAAGTAGGTGGCCGCGTCGTCTTCGTCCAGGCGAATCCAAAGACGCGCCATCGTATGTTCCGAAACCGGGTCCGGATACGGTCCGGCGTCGATCCAGTCGTATTCAAACAAAGACATTACTCGAGACCTATAATGTGATCGTGCGGCGGTGGCAATACTTCCTTTCGTCTGTTAGGATTGCCTCGACTTTGTTGGGGTTGTTTCGCCATGAGAAGGCCTGCGCCACAGGGTACCGATCCACTAAAAACGCTGCAAAACACTCATTTTTTGCGTACGCGATGTGAATTACCTGCCCATTCCCTAATATTCAAATATTCAACGGCGCTTCTCTGGAGGGCGTCTCAGAATACGGCTTTCGATCCCCAAAGTTACCAGGAAACTTGAGCGTTTCGCCTTTGCGCGGCACGTTGAAAGCGCC
>JANQSQ010000453.1 GCA_028283985.1 Rhodothermales bacterium
CCAGACTGGCAATCAGACGGTCGATATCCGTGAAAGCATGCTGCTCGGGCTCCGCCGGTTCGCGCGGCAGCGGATGCGCCTTCCGGGCGGCGCGTTCGAGTCCGCGCAAGACCACCGGACTGGTCGGTACAAGGCGCACCGCTTCGCGCCAGGCATGCAGCGCACGGCCCCATTCCTCCAATGCCTCCCGGGCCTGCGCCAGCAATACGTGCGCCGTCGCATGCTCCGGCATGCGTTCGATCATATCCTGAAGGAAAGCGGCGGCCTGCCCGGCGTCGCCTTCCTTGAGATATGCAACGGCTTTCTGAATGTCCGGCGTCATATCGAGGGTATGAAAAGCGTTACCTGACGGACTTCCTGCGTGCTTCCCGGAATGTCCCCACAGCGACAAGCACGAAACCGACCGCAAAAAACAGCTGAAAGGCCACGGCGTCCCATTGCCCCGTACCCAGAAGATACGCCACGCCCGCCGTCGAGTAGACTCCCATGGCGAATTCCAGCGGATACGCTATACGGAGCGCAACCGACCCGGCAGGGCGCCGTCCGGCGAAACCGCCCGGCGAAACACGGCGTCCGGGGGCGGCGCCGAACTTGGGCGTACGTACGAAAGGCGTGGAGACCCCCGCAAAAGCTTCCACCACGGCGATGGTGTTACGAATGGACATGCCGACCGTACCGGCCATAAAAATCGGAAGAATGCCAAGGCGGCGCGGCCAGTCGGCGTACAACCGCCGCTGCGCAAAAATCTGCGCAAGGCTAAATCCTGCGAATCCGATCAGCCCGAGCGCCATCCATCCGAAATAGGCCTTGCCCGGGCCCACGCCGGCATGCGCCGCAGCCTGCAAGGGAACATGGAGCAATCCGGCAATCAGTACAAAGGGAAAGACCAGATGACCCGTCATGTGAAACGTACCCTGCACCTTGCGCCGGAAGGATTCCCGGGAAGTCCACAAGGTGCGCAGCAATTTGCGGGCGGTCTCCACAGACCCTTTCGTCCAGCGAAACTGCTGGGTCCGCAATCCTTCGATGGTCGAGGGGAGTTCCGCAGGCACTTCGACATCCCCCATAAATTCGATGCCCCACCCGGCAAGCTGCGCCCGGTAACTCAGATCGAGATCCTCCGCAATAGTATCGGCCTGCCACCCGCCGGCGTCTACAATAGCGGCGCGCCGCCACACGCCGGCCGTACCGTTAAAATTCAAAAAGCAGTCTGCGCGGCGGCGCGCGAGCTGCTCCACCGCAAAATGGGTATCCAGCCCCACGGCCTGAATGCGCGTAAGCAATGAAGCATCCTGATTGAGATGCCCCCATCGCGCCTGTACGGCCCCAAGACGCTCATCGGCGAAGGCGGGGATGAGCCGGCGCAGAAAATCGGGGCGGGGCACAAAATCGGCGTCGAACACGGCAATGAAATCCCCCTGCGCCTGCGTCAGCCCGTATTGCAGGGCGCCTGCCTTGTATCCCTCCCGGTTCGGACGGCGAAGATGCGCGATCCGCGCGCCCCGGGACGCCCCCGCGGCAATACAACGGGCAACAAGCTGCGGCGTACCGTCCGTCGAGTCGTCGAGCACCTGTATTTCGAACCGGTCCCGCGGGTAATCGAGCTGCACACAGGCGTCGATCAACCGATCGACCACGAGCGGTTCGTTGAAAATCGGCAACTGGACCGTGACGAACGGCCAGGGAAAAGAAGGATCGCGGGGAGGATCGGACGATGCATCCGGGATCAGGCGGCCCGCGCCTGCGGAACGCCTGCACAACCACAGCAGGTTGGCGCCGTACAGGGTCAATACGGCAATCGCTATTGCATACAGAAGCGCCATGCCGGATGCGGTTTCGTGGACGAGGGAACGGCTACCAGTTGGATGTAGCCGCCTGAAAAATGTCGTCGGCGATATTGTCGAGCGCTTCGTTTGCGGCTTCTTCCTCGCCGGTAAAATCGGCCGGATCGTATTCGAACGAGGCGGAAAAACTGCGCTGGAACACTTCCTGTCCCTCCACGCGGTCCGCATAGCCGGCGGAAACAGTAATCGAAAGCTGGTTCAGCGCCGCCCGGTACTCGCCGCCTACCGCGGCAGGACGCACGGAATACTGCCGGATTTCCGTGGTGAGTACGGCATCGGCCCGTGTTTCGTCGGTAGCCAATTCCAGACGGGTCTGGCGAACGAAGCGCTGGACCAATCGCTCGGTCAACAGGCCGCCAAGATCCGGAATCGGATTGGACGTGGCGTCTTCGGTAAGCGGAATCGCGACCGTCCCTATATGCTCGGGAATGGAAGCGCCGGTGAAGCTATAGTGCCCGCAACCGGTGGACAGCAAGGCAAACAACACACCGACGCATGCGGCGAACGTACCCGGAAGAGAGCGCGCGGCAACGGCAAAGTTCACAAATCCTCCTCGAATTCTTTCAGCTTACGGTAAAGGGTGCGCTCCGAAATACCAAGCGTTCTCGCCGTTTGCCTGCGGTTGCCGTTGAATGTTTTCAGGGCGCGGGCGATAAGCTGGCGTTCCGCATCCTCCAGCGTGGGAAACGTCTCTTCCTCCTCTGCAACCGCCTCTTCCGACTCGTCAGGAATCTTTTCCGGCTCCTGCGCATCCTGCCTGCCGTTTCCGACGTTTTCGCTGCTTCGCAGGCCCCCCTCCTCATCTCCCTCGATCTCGTAGGCCACATCCTCGATCAGCGGAGGATATTCTTCCGGCTCCTCGCCGGGCACGGGGCCCCGTTTCTTCATCTCCTCCCACATCCGGCGCACTTGCGAACGGAGTTCGAGCAGCGCGCGATAGATCATCTCGCGCTCGCGGGCGTCCGCCGAATCCCCCGATGTGCTGCGCACGACGGGCAACAATTCCGAACGGTCCTGCTCCGTACGCACGCCGCGCAGGTACGGACGGATATCCCCGGCGGTAACCTCCTTGCCCCGGATGAGCACTTCGATCTGCTCCGCGACATTGCGCAATTCGCGCACGTTCCCGGGCCAGCGATAGCGCAAGAGCAACTCGCGGGCATCATCGGAGAGATGCTTCACCGGACTGTCGTACTTCTGCGCGAAGCGGTGCAGAAACGTTTCCAGAAGCGGCAAAATGTCCCTCGAACGTTGCCGGAGCGGCGGGATTTCGACGAGCACGGTGCTGAGCCGGTAATACAGGTCCTCGCGAAATCGTCCGGCGCGCACTTCATGAGCCAGGTCCTTGTTCGTGGCCGCCACGATGCGCACATCTACCTTGTGCTCCTTCGAAGCCCCTACACGCGTGAATTTGCCGGTTTCCAGCACACGAAGAAGACGGATCTGTGCAGCGGGCGGCATTTCGCCGATCTCGTCCAGGAAAATGGTGCCGCGATCGGACTGCTCGAAGTACCCGGTGCGCCGCTCGACCGCTCCCGTGTAGGCCCCTTTCTCCGCGCCGAACAACTCCGACTCGATGAGCCCCTCCGGGATGGCGCCGCAGTTGACGATGATGAACGACTGGTGACGCCGGGCGCTGAGTCCATGGGTCGC
>JANQSQ010000484.1 GCA_028283985.1 Rhodothermales bacterium
GGCCACACTGCGCTTGCAGCGCCTTGCCTGGCAGGAAAATAGAACCCGCAGAGCGCCGCTGCATAGTGGTAACAGGCCTTAATCGAGTCTGACCAATCGTTTTCCATACAGCACAGGTAAGGGGTGTTGCTTCTTTTTTTCAGAACAGGTTCATGCGCCGGACGCGGGTCCGGCAAGGGTTTTCTTCTCGCCGTGTGCCTTTGGGCAGGGGGGCTCGTTGGCGTTCCGGCGCATGCGCAGGATACCGGACAGGCGCAGCCCGTGCCCCGCACCGTCAATGGGTACGTAGAGGACGCTTCGAGCGGAGAGCGGCTTCCGGGCGCCACCGTGAGCGTTCCGGAACTGGGCATTGGCTCGATCACCAACCAGTACGGCTTCTACAGCCTGACCGTCCGGCTCGATTCTCTGACGCTCGCGTTCTCCTACCTCGGCTACGAAACCGCTACGTACGCCCTGTCGCTTCCGGCGGATACGACGCTCGACGTTGCGCTTGCGCCGTATGCCATAGGTCTGGAGGAAGTCGAAGTGGTTGCGCAAGCGGATTTCCCCATCGACGATCCGCAGATGGGACGCCACGACGTGGCGGTGGAGCAGATACAGTCGTTGCCGGCCCTGCTCGGCGAGGTGGATATACAGAAAACGTTGCAGTTGTTGCCGGGGGTGCAGTCGGGGTCCGAGGGCCGGAGTGGATTTTACGTGCGGGGCGGGGGGCCCGACCAGAATCTCATTCTGCTGGATGGCCTTCCGCTGTACAACCCCACGCACCTGTTCGGTTTTCTGAGTGTCTTCAATGCGGATGCGATGAAACACGTGGAACTGATCAAAGGGGGCTTTCCGGCAAGATACGGGGGCCGCCTTTCGTCCGTGGTGAACCTCACCATGAAGGAGGGCAACCTGAAAAAGTACAGTGGAGACGTGGGGACCGGGATTATCGCGTCGCGCGTGACGCTCGAAGGGCCGATCGTAAAGGACAAGGCTTCTTTTCTCTTTACCGGCCGGCGGACGCTCGCGGATCTTCTGGCACGTCCTTTTATGCCGGACGATAGGAAGGCGGGGTACTTTTTCTACGATCTCAATTTCAAGGCGAACTATATCGCATCGGGAAAGGACCGCATTTACCTGAGCGGGTATTCGGGGCGCGACCTGTTTCACGCCTCGGACGAATGGGACAGCGGCGAATCCGACGGCGGTATCGGTTGGCGCAATCGGTTGGCCGCGCTCCGGTGGAACCGGTTGTTCGGCAATCGCACGTTCTCCAACGTGCTGGTGGGCGTAACCAATTACAGTTTCGCCATCGGAGTAGACGAACTGGACCGCTCTATTACGGAAGGGGCGCCGGATTACGAATCGAGCGTGTCGTACGTATCCGATATTCTGGACTATACGGCGAAGCTGGATATGGAGCACAGACCCTCGCCCAATCATTATCTGCGCTTCGGCGCGGAAGGGATTTTGCACCGATTCAGCCCGGGGAAGCTCTGGTTTAGGGAAAAGGAGGGCGGGACAACCATTCAAGACACCACGCTGGTTTCGCCGGTCGGCGTAGTCCGTTCCAGTGAATTTTCTCTCTACGCCGAAGACGACATGACGCTTTTTTCCGGTCTGCGGGTGAGTGCGGGCCTTCGCATGGCCTGGTATTTCGTGGATGGCGAAAGGTATCCTTCGGTCGAGCCGCGCTTGAGCATGAGTCAGCGCGTGGCGAGGCAGATGTCGGCGAAAGTATCCTACGTGCGGATGCAGCAGCCGGTGCACTTCCTGACCGCCAGCACGGGCAATCCCTTTACGGATTTCTGGGTTTCGGCCCTTGAGCGGATGCCGCCCCAGAAGAGCCAGCAGGTAGCCGTCGGTCTGGTGCGGAATATTCGGGAAGGGCGCTACGAGGCGTCGATCGAGAGCTATT
>JANQSQ010000519.1 GCA_028283985.1 Rhodothermales bacterium
AGTGATCGGCGCATTCGTAAGGTACGAAGTTCCTATCAGTCTTTCGTCCGTAAGCCATCCGGCATAATGTACTCTGACACGGTGGGTCGAATCGGCTTCTTCGCCGTCGCCAATCACGAAATCGTGGTATTGCAAACCGCTCTCGGTCGTTATGTATTCCTCTTCTTCTACCTCGCGCGGCAGCAGAACGAGCACCGGGGGCGGTTCTTCGTTGATGCCGGTATCGCAACCGCCCGCGATGCAGGCAAGGACAACAAGCAAAAGGATTCGCCTTATGCGTCCTGTATTCATCGGTTCGGGAGAGGATCGGGGTAGCGTACCGGCTTGCGCATGAAGTGGAAGATACCGCAAGCTTTTTCTCAGAGCGGCATTTTTCGTGTAACCAGCATGCTACGTATCGGCAAGGGGCATGATCCCTGTGCCGTGTATCGGAATGGGCAGTTCCCCCGATATCGTATTTCTTCGAATATCCTATATTTCATGCGTTCCAAACCAGCCCTGTGATCATGTCGGATAAGCCCATGCTTTTTTCTTTCCTGCGTTTGCGCTGCACGGTATGGACCGCGCCGGTTCTCCTTGTCGTGCTGCTGGCTGCCGTCCCGGCGCACCGCGCCAGTGCGCAGCCCGAACCCACCTACACGGAGCGCTATCGCCCGCAATACCACTTTACGCCCGCCGTCAACTGGATGAACGATCCGAACGGGCTCGTCTGGTTCGACGACGAGTACCACTTGTTCTACCAGTATAATCCCTTCGGCACGCGCTGGGGGCACATGAGCTGGGGCCACGCGGTGAGCCCCGATCTGCTTCACTGGGAGCACTTGTCCGTCGCTATTCCTGAAACGGACAGTGTCATGGCGTTTTCCGGCAGCGCGGTGGTGGACTGGAACAATACGAGCGGGTTCGGAACCGATGAGAACCCCCCGATGATCGCCATTTATACGGGGCACTACCGGGAGCGGCGCCTGCAGGCGCAGTATATCGCATGGAGTACCGACCGGGGGCGCACCTGGACGCCTTACGAGGGCAATCCCGTGCTCGATTTCGGTCTTACGGATTTTCGCGATCCCAAAGTGTTCTGGTATGCGCCGGAAGAGAAATGGGTGATGGTCGTGGCGCTGTCCGTGGACCGGAAGGTGCATTTTTATTCCTCGAAGGACCTGAAATCCTGGACGTTTATGAGCGAGTTCGGCCCTGCGGGGAACGTGACCGGCATCTGGGAATGTCCCGATCTGTTCGAACTGCCCATCGAGAACCGGCCCGGGGAGACACGCTGGGTGCTGGACGTGGATAATGGAGGGGGCGCCGTCGCGGGCGGCTCGGGCGGGCAGTACTTCGTGGGGCATTTTGACGGAACCACCTTCGTTGCCGAGCACGCGGATACCCGCTGGGTAGATTACGCAAAGGATTTTTACGCCGCCATTTCCTGGTCCGACGTGCCGGAAGAAGACGGCCGCCGCCTGTGGGTGGGCTGGCTGAACAACTGGCTGTATGCCGGAGAGATTCCGACGGACCCCTGGCGCAGTGCGCAGAGTCTGCCGCGTGCCCTGTCGCTGCGGACCGACGCGCTCGGCGATGTGTGGCTGGTCCAGAAGCCTGTCGAGGAATTGAAGACGCTGCGCGAAACGCATCGCCGCCTCGACGTACGCGCCATTGCGGAAGGAGAACACGACCTGACCGGCGAAGGGATCGCCGGCAAGGCGATTGAACTCGTGGTGGAACTGGAGGTCGGCGACGCCGCGGAAGTCGGCCTGAAAGTGCGTCAGGGCGAAGGGGAGGAAACGGTGATCGGGTATGACGTGCTTCGCAAGGAGGTGTTCGTGGACCGGTATCGGTCCGGCGAAAAGGAATTTCACCCGACCTATGCAGACCTCTTCGAGGCGTCTATGGAAGCGCCGGAGGGACGCGTAAAACTGCATGTGTTCGTGGACTGGTCGTCCGTAGAGGTTTTTGCGGACGACGGCGCCATTGTGTTCACCAGTCAGGTGTTTCCGTCCCCGGACAGCGAGGGGGTGAGTATCTATGCGGAAGGCGGCGGGGCCCGCCTTGTATCGCTCGACATGTGGACGCTGGCTTCCGTCTGGTAACCTGCTGCTTCCGTCCGATGCCCGCCTGCAATCCTCCCCCGGGTTTTGCCGGCCTGTAATCCTGTAGTATCCTTAACGAACAACGTAACGTCTCGCCCGTCATGAATCGACGCACCGTCTTTTTCAGCACCATCGTGGCTGCCCTCGGCGGCCTTCTTTTCGGCTTCGATACGGCCGTGATTTCCGGCACGACCGAGGCGCTCGAATCGGTGTTCGGACTGGACGAATTCTGGCTGGGTTTTACGGTAGCCTCCGCGCT
>JANQSQ010000571.1 GCA_028283985.1 Rhodothermales bacterium
ACGAAGGATTTTCTGCGAGCCGAGATAACCGGTTCGGAAAACCGGTTGTTGCGTTGGGTGGTGGGAAGCGCCGTCGTGATCACGGCCGCCATTATCGCCGGATACTTCGTGTAACGGCTACCTCACATCTCCTGTAGAATGCTCCCTATCCACAAGGCGCATCCGAAAATTCAAGAAGGACGAAGCGGGGGGATGAGTAACGGCAGATACAGCATGTCCTTTACAACCGGGAGCCTCCTGCATCATGAATCGGTGAAGTTGGCCGCGCTGTATCTCGATCTGGGTGCCTGGAATTCTGTGCGCGACAAGGTCATTGCAGAAAACCTGCTCCAGAGCAGAACCTTGAATACGCTCAAGCGCGTTTATCAGGAGATTGTCTCTCGACTGAAAACCCTGAATCAGGGAGAGATTGAATTCCTCGTTGACGCCAACTATCAAGAGCAAGCCTACCTCCTGTGGATTGCGGTTTGCCGTCGCTACGGATTCATCGCTGACTTTGCCGTTGAAGTACTGCGGGATCGTTACATTACACTAAAGGTAGATTTGAGCCGCGAGGATTTTGATTCGTTCTTCGACCGCAAGGCCGAATGGCGAGCGGAATTGAGCGGGATCAGTCCGACAACGCAAATTAAATTGCGGCAGGTGTTGTTCAAAATGCTTCGAGAAGCGAATCTCCTGACTCCAAAAAACATGATTAATGCCGCGATGCTCAGCCCGGAACTGCTGGATGTACTCTCTCCGGGCAAGCACCGGGATGTTGTGTACTTCCCTGTTTTCGAGTCCGATCTGGAGGGCGTAGCGCAGTGACAACGGATATGGCCGAAATGTCCATGGCCGACAGATTTGAGCATCTCCGTACCGTGATCTCAAGCGAGCGTTTTCTCAACAGGGAAGGACTTGGCAACGAGGTGCCTTTTTTCATCTGTCCTTTCAGGCCGGAAGAAGCCGTTGACATGGATCGGCATCGGGGGCAACTGGCCAGACGCCTCGAACATGAAGGCGTACGCGTTCTGGATGTCAACCTGTACGATCTCTCCATCGAAATACTCGAACAACGCGACATTTGGAACCGGATACTCGAGATGGAAGAATCCGTATCTAAAGAACAACTCAAGGAACTGTTGCAAGGCGTGCTGGACCCCGAAGCGCATCTTGTTCCGGCCATAGCGTCCAAAATGGCAAGCACGGATTTCGACGTTCTTTTTCTTTCCGGAGTGGGCGAAGTATTTCCTTACGTCCGCTCGCACAATGTCCTGAATAATCTGCAAAGCACGGCGAAAGAAAAACCGACTGTTATGTTTTTTCCGGGCGCCTACACCCACTCCCCTGAGACCGGTGCATCGCTCGACCTGTTCGGGAGATTGCGCGACGACAAGTATTACCGAGCCTTCAACATCTTTCATTACGAGGCATAAACGAAACAGACATGACCACGCTCAAGACCATTTTTGACAAGCCGGTTGACCGCCCCATTGAAGGCGTCATCAAGGCTGACGACGAAACCAGTTTGCGCCTGGAAATGGACGAGTACGTGTTGACCAACGAAGTTGCGAAGCGATTAGAAGCTTTCCTGGAAGCTTACAACAATTACCAAGGCGCCAATGGCGTTTGGGTGTCCGGTTTCTTTGGTTCCGGCAAATCCCACCTGTTGAAGATGCTGGCGTTCCTCCTCGAAAACCGGCAGATAGAGGGCACCCCTGCCATTGACCTGTTTCTATCCAAATGCCGAGACAACGCGATTCTGCGCGGCGACCTCAAAAGGGCAGCCGCCATCCCGGCGACAAGCATTCTGTTCAATATCGATCAAAAAGCAGTTGTTATCAGCAAGGACCAGAGCGACGCGCTGCTTGCGGTTTTCGTCAAGGTTTTTGACGAGATGTGCGGTTACTATGGTAAACAGGGACATATTGCTCAATTCGAGCGCGATCTCGACAGCCGCGATCTGTATCAACAGTTCAAATCCACCTATAAGGCCGAATCGGGCAGAACCTGGGAAACGGGCCGGGAACAGGCCCTGCTGGAGGAAAAGAATATCGCCAAAGCGTATGCCGCGGCAGCCGGCGTCGAGGAGGAGGCGGCACAGGAAATACTGGACAAGTACCGCAGTGAATACCGCGTCTCCATCGAAGATTTCGCCGAACAAGTGCATGACTATATCAAGCGTCAATCTGCCGATTTTCGTTTGAACTTCTTTGTCGACGAGGTTGGACAGTACATCGCCGGTAACGTCAAATTGATGACCAACCTGCAAACTATTGCCGAAAGCCTGGCCACCCGATGCCGGGGGCGCGCCTGGATTATCGTAACCGCCCAGGAAGACATGGATACGGTAGTCGGCGCAATGGGCAAGCAGCAAAGCAACGACTTCTCAAAGATACAAGACCGGTTCGCCAACCGCATGAAGCTAACCAGCGCCGATGTAGCGGAGGTGATTCAAAAGCGCCTGCTCACGAAAACCGAAGGCGGCGCTGAGATGCTCACGAAGATTTACGAGGCGCAGTCCAACAATTTCAAGACCCTGTTCGATTTTGCCGACGGTTCCCAAACCTACCGAAACTTCCAGGACAGGGCTCATTTCATTCGCAGTTATCCGTTCATCCCCTACCAGTTCGCGCT
>JANQSQ010000596.1 GCA_028283985.1 Rhodothermales bacterium
AGGTGGGCACGGAAGCGTTCTCGCCCCTGTCCATGCGCTGGATAAACGCATCGTACACTTCCTTGCAAATAAACTGGATGAAGTATGGATAACCGCCGGACATTTTCACGATTGTTTCTACGGAGGTATCGCTCAGTTGCACCGCCCCTTTCGTACTGGCGATAGGCCGCCGGATCGCTTCGCGGCTATCGTCTTCCGAAAGTCGATCAAGAAAAACCACGCGAAACATGCGTTCGGAAAACGTCCGCGACGCCACGAGCGACGGAAAGAGCGTTGGCAGTCCCGTCAATACGAGCATCAGAGGAAGTTCTTTCCTTTGTATAGACTGGAACGTATCCAGAAGAAGCGAGAGCGGGAATTGCTCCTTGTCGGCATGATCGGCAAGGTTTTGGGCTTCGTCATAGGCAAAAACGATTCCGCGTATTTCCGTGTTCGCCAGTGTTGCCCACGCTGTTTCGAGCACAGTTTTGATCTTGTCGAGTGCAAGCCCTGGCGTTTGCTCATATATCCGCATCAGGGTCCGGTAGTCAAGCCGGTCCTCCACTGTTGTTACGTTTGCGCCGAATCCCAAAGGCTGAATCTGCCTCGCAGACATCACCACAGAGGAAGTTACAAGCGACAGGTCGGTGCATAGCCGAGTGGCCATATGTTCTTCCCGCAGGCTGGCGGTTTCGCTTAGATCGGCCCCAACCCATAGCCATCCGCGATCAAGTGCAAGAGGCTTCAGGGTTTCAAGCAACACCGTTTTTCCAACCCCTCGCAGGCCGGTAAGCACCATGTTTTCAAGGATGATCTCCTGTTCGAGTAACCGACCGAATACTTGTTTCTCCGTTTCTCGTCCTGCAAGGTAAGGGGGCTGATGTCCGGCTCCCGGCCGGAAAGGATTGGAAAACCTGCCCGAATGCGCGTTCATAGAGCATCACCGTACTTTAACACGTATCAAGATAGACGCATTAATTTATAAAAAATTATAATTTTATGCAACCATATAACAATTCATTGATCTTTTACGCTTTCAGGCGATCAAGGCAGTGCGCCGCAGGCGCTCGCGGCGCCTGGCCTGGCAGGAAAACAGGCTCCGCAGAGCGCCGCTGCATAGTGTTAACAGGCCCTAACGTGTCCAGCGCCCGGATCATTGTGACGACCGGCGGCTCCCTTAATTAGTGGATACGGGCCGGACCGGCCCATGGACCGGC